>JAQYVQ010000163.1 GCA_030145435.1 Syntrophobacteria bacterium
CTTACCCACAACCTGGGCGGCGTCCCGTCCTGGAACGTCTGCGGCCTCGCGATCATCGGCAAGGACTAGCAGACCCTTCGGCGACTCTATTGTAGAAAGAGGGAAGACGATGGATCTCAGAGATGTGGTCATCGTCAGCGCTGTACGCACTCCCATGGGCAGTTTCGGTGGAAGCCTGCGGGATATGCCTGTTTACGAGATCGGGAAGCAGGCCATGAGCGAAGCCGTCCGGCGGGCGGGCGTACCGCCCGCCGAGATCAACGAGGTGCTCTACGGCAATACCCGGCAGGCGGGCAACGGCCCGAACCCTGGGAGGACGGCCGCCCTGTTTGCCGGGATTCCCACCTCTGTGCACGCCACCACGGTCAACAATGCCTGTCCCTCCTCGATGAAGGCCACCATCCTTGCGGCTCAAATGATGTGTCTGGAAGAGGCGAAGATCATGCTCGTGGGAGGGATGGAGAGCATGAGTACGATTCCGTATCTTCTGAAAGGGGCCCGGTGGGAGGGCTTCCGGATGGGGGACAAGGTCCTCGAGGACGGCTGGGGCGACTCTGTGGACCCTGTTGTCGGCTACGGGATGGGGATCACGGCAGAGAATCTGGTCGAAAAGTACGGGATCGGCAGGGAAGAGATGGACGTCTTTGCGGTCTCCAGCCAACAGAAGGCGGCTCAGGCCCAGGACAATGGATGGTTTGACGAAGAGATCACGCCCGTCGAGGTGCCGGCCAAGGGAAAAAAGCCGGGGTTCTTGTTCGAAAAGGATGAGTCGATCCGGCGGGACACGAGCGTGGAGAAGCTCGGCAAGCTGCGGGCGGCCTTCAAGAAGGAGGGTTCGGTCACGGCTGGAAACGCCTGCGGGATGACCGATGGTGCCTGCGCCATGGTGATGATGACCAGGGAGCAGGCGGCGAGTCGGGGGCCGCGCCCGCTGTTTTCGCTCGTGGCCCACGCCTCTGTTGCGGTGGACAACGCGGTCATGGGGGAGGGGCCCGGTGAGGCCATCCCTGCGGCCTTGAAGAAAGCAGGGTTGACCCTGGCGGATATGGATCTGATCGATGTCAACGAAGCCTTTGCCGCACAGGTCATAGCCAACGAGCGGGTTCTCGGGTGGGACCGGGACAAGGTCAATGTTCACGGAGGCGCAATTGCTTTGGGCCACCCTACGGGATGCAGTGGCGCCCGTATCGTCATTACCCTGTATCACGCCCTCAAACGGGTTGATGGTGAATTCGGAGTCGCTTCGATCTGTGGGGGTGGGGGTGTTAGCTGCGCCCTCATCATCCGTCGCGAGACCTGACCGTGATGGCCCGTTGGATGTCGGGCACCAAACCACCTATCTGAAGGGGACCACCACATGGCTTATCTAGACGGCAAGGTAGCGGTCGTAACGGGTGCAGGACGCGGTATCGGGCGGGAGATTGCCCTGATGATGGCCAAAGAGGGGGCCAAGGTGGTCGTGAACGACCTGGGCGCCTCCGACCGGGGTGAAGGAGAAGACACGAACGTGGCGGCCGAGGTGATCGATGAGATCAAGGTCGCCGGCGGCGAGGCGGTGAGCAACCCGGACTCGGTTGCGTCCTGGGACGGGGCACACCGAATCGTACAGACCGCCCTCGATCACTTCGGCAGGGTCGACATCGTGGTGAACAACGCGGGGATCGCACGGGACCGGATGGTGTTCAAGATGAGCGAGGAGGAATGGGACGCGGTCGTCGGGGTGCACCTGAAAGGAACCTTCAACTGCATACGTGCTGCGGCCCCTCACATGAAGGAACAGAAGTCGGGGGTCTTCGTGAACTTTGCGTCCACTTCCGGGCTGATCGGAAACATCGGTCAGGCGAATTACGGGGCGGCCAAGATGGGGGTCGTTGCCCTGAGCAAGATCACGGCCATGGACATGAAACGATACAACGTGACCTCCAACTGCATCGCGCCCTTTGCCTGGACGCGGCTGACCGCGACGATTCCCACCGAAACAGAGGCACAGAAGAAGCGGGTCGAAAAGCTCAAGAAGATGAGTCCCGCAGACGTGGCTTCCCTGGCCGTGTTCCTGGCCGGCGACAAGGCCGCCAATATTTCCGGCCAGGTCTTCGGCGTGCGTGGCAAGGAAATCTATCTCTTTTCCCAGCCCCGGATCGTGCGCAGCATCCACAATTCCGACGGGTGGCAGGTCGAGGACCTGGCCGAGATGCTGGAAGCCACGATGAAGAGCCACTTCGCTCCGCTGGACACCTCGCCCGAGTACATCGGCTGGGATCCGCTGGTGTAGATTGAGCAACAGACATGGCGCCCACCATACTCGATGAAATCCGTTTCAGCTATCTTCACACGTACCGCGTGGCAGGCATGTCGGAGCCCTGGTCCACGAAGATGGAGCCGACCCTTGCGCTGCTGAAAGAGCAGGGCATTGGTGCGATTCTGACCCTCACGGAAGACAATCTCTATGGCAGGGAATACACGGCCGCGGGCTTTCTGAACCACCATGAACCGATCGAGGACTGTGACCCCCCCTCCGTGGAGGGGATGGACCGAGCGATCGGATTCATTGACAACTGTCTGGATGAAGGCTACGGCGTGGCGGTTCACTGCCTGGAGGGACGCGGCCGGACAGGGACCGTGTTGGGCGCGTGGCTGGGGCGCAAGGAGTCACTGAGCCCACAAGATGCAATCAGACGGATGTACGACTTGAGGGAACACACGATCATCACGCCGACGCAACGCGTCTTCCTCGACCGATACCTGAACGGCAGGAGAGGGTGAGAAGCGAGAAACCCTCAACGCCGAGATGTGGGCGGCGCAGCAGAGGTGACCCCGGAAAAGAATTCAGGCCAAGGAACGTCTCGTCCCTAGCCTGAAAAGCGTCTTCTTCCTGTATGTCCTTGACGGCCGTCTCCGGCTCCTTCAAGACGCGGATAACAAGGTTACCTCCTGAACCTCCTTCTGAGGATCAGAACGGCTCCGATCGGTACGAGGAAGAGGGCGATAGAGTTGAAGGGCTTGGAGCTTGCCCCGGTCGCTCCCCTTGCTTCCGAGGCCTCTGCCTCGGAACCCGCACCCCAGCCTGCGGCGAGGGTAACCGATGCGGTAGTGTCGTGGATGTAGCGCTCGCTGGTAACGTCTACATCCTCGAGCTTGTACCAGTAGGTGACTCCACTCTGAAGCCCGTCGTCGATGTACGAATACACCGGACCCTGGGTCGGCCCGCCTTCGCCCGGAATGAGCACCTCGTTGATCTTCTCGAACGTTCCGTCCTGGGACTCGCGGCGCAGGATGTTGAACCCGGCTGTATCGATCTCTGCGGCGGTCTCCCAAATAAGCGTCACAGCATCGGATCCGGGTATTGTCTTAAAGTAGATGAGCTCTACAGGGATTCCACAATCAACACAGTTCAGGCAGATCGGGGCATACTCCGGACAGGCCTCCAGACCGGGTTCTCCGCATATCTCACCCGGATCTCTGTGTTTGGAAGTAAAATGTCGGAGAGAAATATTGAGCTTTCATGTTTTCTGCAGTGACCAATCATCTGAAATGCAGCTGACGATATGAACTGGAAAATAATAGCAGGGCGATCTTGACTCCCAGGTTCTCCCGGCCTACTCCATATGTGAACACCAAACATGAAAGAGATGCATTTTCAAGTTTCTGGCGAATACCTGCAACAGCCAAACACCTGTCGGGCGATTGCAAAATGTATGAAATCTTTAAGAGAGTCCAACCAGGTGAACTATTCTTACCTCTGCCTGTGGAAAAAGAAGCTGTTCGAGGAATAACCAAATAGGCATCAACTACGGCTCTTAGGACGCATGCTGGATGCCTTGGCTGGCTTCACGACCTCGAGATTTGTGTGATTGGCGATCTTGTCGAAATCCCGATCATTGTGAAGCAAAGGAACTCTGTGCTCAATGGC
>JAQYVQ010000159.1 GCA_030145435.1 Syntrophobacteria bacterium
GCCGTAGATGGCGCCGTAGGTCGAAACGCCTACCTGGAACTTGATGTAGATCCACTGCACCACCTGATACATCGTGCCGGCCAGGATTCCGCCCAGGAGCCCCGATCGGATCTTTACATTGGTGTTGGGCAGGAGAACGTACAGAAGCGTGAACAGCATCCAGATTACCCCGTAAGGCAGCAACTTCAACATCCCGGGCAGCAGCGCCCCGGCAGACGCCAGAAACTCCATCTTGTCGGTGATGAGCTCGACCTGGCTCGTGATCAGAACCGTCGCACTGCTGGCCATGACGAACAGCAGGGGGGCAATGATCATAAACGAGAGATAGTCTGCGAACTTCCTGCCCAGGGATCGCCCTTTGCCAACCCCCCAGATGTCGTTGAAGGACTTTTCGATGTTGCCCACCAGCCTGATCACGGCCCAGAACAGGACGGCCACACCCACACCTGCGATGATCCCTCCCTGCGTGTTCTCCAGAAAGGAACGGGCGTAGTCGATGATCCGGACGGCCACCTCTCGCTGGTTCGGCAGGGCCTCGAGAAGCTGCTTCTCCAACCGCTTCTCGATACCAAACCCCTTGGACACCCCGAATGCCATGGCCACGAGAGGAACCACAGAGAGGAGGGAATAGAAGGTGAGCGCAGAAGCCCGAAGCTGACACCTGTCATCATTGAACCCTCGTGCTGCCAGCAGAAGGATCCGGGCCTGCCGGATGAGGAAGGATTTCATCCCGGGCAGTTCACGGGCCGGAATACTCCAGATCCCGGTGGTGATGAAATCCACGAGCCTGGACACGTTCGATTTCTTCTCTGTCTTCATGATCCCCCCAGAGAACGATATTTCGCGTATTATCTTCGATTTGTGCCCCGGAGGCAATCATGGTGCCTGAGGGCCCCGCGAGGAAGCCGCCCGCCGGTTACGTGACGCCGCCGAGCGGTGCAAAGTCCGGGGAAAGCTGGTAAGCTCTTGATGCACAAATGGCTGAACGCGAGCGAATCGGAAGACGGTGCGCGGGAAGGGCTCCGATGTCGAACATCATCAAGCAGGCTGCAACGGTGATCGCCGATTCACGGGTGGTGATCGGCTACACGGGAGCGGGCATCTCCACAGAGAGCGGGATCCCCGACTTCCGGACCATGGGCGAGTTCTGGGAGGGGTTCGACCCTGCCACGTTCGAGGTGGAGATCGACAGCCGGGAGGCTTTTGAGCAGAACCCGGAAAAGGTCTGGCGATTCTTCTCCCAGGCCCTCGGGCTGATGGAACAGGTGGAGCCGAACGACGGACACAAGGCCCTGGCCAGGCTGGGGCGACTCGGCCGGATGGCGGCGATCGTCACACAGAACGTGGACAGCCTGCACCAGGCGGCCGGATCGGAAAACGTGATCGAGTTTCACGGGAACATGCGTCAGCTTCACTGCCTCAAATGCGAGGCTCGCTACACCTGGGACGAGGTGAAGGCAGGCAAGATCCCTCCCCTCTGCCGGTGCGGCTACGTGCTCAAGCCGATCGTGCCGCTGTTCGGGGATCATGTGAACCTGGAGGCCGCATCCGCATCCGAGGTACTCGCTGCGAACGCACAGGTCATGCTCGTAGCCTGTACGCACGGAGACATCGCTCCCGTGAATCGAATGCCCATGGTTGCCAAGGAGTATGGCGCCGTCATTGTCGAGGTGAACAGAGACAAGAGCCTCTACACAGACCGGATCACCGACTACTTCCTGCAGGGGGAAGCCGGAGAGGTGCTGCCGGCCCTGGTCCGGGAGGTGGAAGAGATTTTAGCGTCCGCCGCAAACTAGCGCCATCATACACGCAGGACCGTCCAGGGGCATGAAGAAGAACCGCAGCAAGAAGGGCCGTTCCGCTCGTGATACCGCGAATTCGTCGGCCGAAACCCACTACCCGTACAGCGGGCAAGACATCTCAGCGTTCTTCTCACGGCACGAAAGCGTGCGGGTTGCGTACCTGAAGATCGAGAGGAGCATCGAAGATTTCGGCCATCACATCTGCGAGATCGTCCTGAACGCGGAAGGCGAGAGGCTCTTTGTCCAGGGGGTCGAATTCCAGCAGAATCGATTTCGATACCCCCCCCATCTCCAGACCCTGCCGAGCCACGTGAAGAAGACGCTCGAACAGCAGGTGATCCACCGCTTGCTTCAGACGAGGGTCATCGAATCCCCCCTGTCGGACGAGGCGTTGGCCTATTCCGGGGAACGGGTCATTCCCGGCACGGCCCCGTTCCACGCCTACTGGATGCATGCCCGTCGCTACGGATTCGCCGCGAAACGATGTCGCGGAAAACGCGTGCTCGACGCGGGGTGCGGTTCCGGATACGGGACCCGCATCCTGGGCCTGGAAGCAACGGAATGCCTGGGCGTGGACAGCGACCCCGAGGCTGTACGCCTGGCCGAGTCCCTGTTCGCCACTCCAGGCGTCAGCTTTTCCGTTGCGGACATAACCCGACTGGAGGCGCTCGCGGACGATACTTTCGATGTGGTGGTGGCCCTGGAGGTTCTCGAGCATCTGCCGACCGAATCGGTGCCGGCCTTCATGGAAGCCGTCCGCCGGGTCCTCACGCCGGACGGGACCTTCGTGGTCTCCGTTGCGAACCGTGCACACCAGGACAAGGAAGAGAACCCTTTTCACCTGAGTGAAATGCTCTTCGAGGAGTTCAAGGAACTGCTCGAGGCCTGGTTTCCCTCCTCGAGGATCGAGTTTTTCGGACAGGACGTCTGGGGCGGAACCTGGCGCCTGGAGCGGGAGTGCAGAATCGAACGGATTCAGTCCGCAACAGCACACCACGTTTACCTGGGGGTGGTCGAACCCGAAATTTCCGGGTAGCGGTGAATCCGCCTTTCATGATAAGTAGAAAGATACAAGGAACTCGGTGGGCTCGCCCAAGGTCTCGTTTGCAGCGAGAAGAGGGTCATGCCCTGAAGGGTATTGGGTGTACAGAAATCTGTATCAGAAAGGAGAAGTCATGGGTCTGCGGAAACCACGTGAACACAGAAGAATGCACCGAGTGGGACTCTTGCTGTCCTCGGCTGCCCTTCTGCTTTTACAGGGGTGCGGCAGCGACGACGAGGGAGGCTCGACCGGAGGTCCCGCACAAGGGAAAATCACTGTCGTCCAACCCCAGGAGGGTCAGAGCGTCGCGACGCACAGCACGCCCTTTGAGATCACTCTGGACTCAACGGTGGATTCGAACCGCCTGACCGTCACGCTCAACTCTCAGGACATGACCTCTCACATCCGCCTCAACGGCTCAACGGCAACAGGCCATGTGTACGGAATGCAGCCGGGGTCCAACACCCTTGAGTTCACAGCCCCCGGGCTCCAGGGCGGAACCGCGAAGGCCCGGGTCCAGTTCACCTTCGCGCCGAAGCCGATCGAGGATGTACCCCTTTCGAACACCCTCCATGTGTCGGCGCTGGAGGGAATCGTGGACGTCCTCGTCGACCCATGGGGTGTCCACCACATCTACACGATGGAAGACAACCCGGACGACCTCGCCTTCATGCAGGGCTACATCACCGGTAAGCAGCGCCTCTTTCAGATAGACTTCTTCCGGAAGGTGGCCCAGGGAAGGCTTGCCGAACTCCTGGGCACGGCCCTGGACAGCAGCGTGCTCGACACGGATCTGACGTTGCGCACCCTGTTTCTCACCCATGAACGCGGCGGGGTCGAACACATCGACCAAGTGCTGGCCGAAGACCTGGAGGACAGGAATCCCGAACTCTATTCCTTCATTTCGCGTTTCGCAGAAGGGGTGAGCGCCTACATCGAAGATCTCAACCAGGGCAGGAATGGAGCGGTCTTACCCCAGCAGTACCGGTTGCTCAACACGCTGGAGTTGTTCGGTGTCCTGGGTCCCTACGAAATCGAACCGTTCACCGTTACCCATTTGTTGGCCATCGGCAGGCTCCAGCAATGGCAGCTTTCCGACAGCACATTCGAGGAGATCAATCGCAAACTCGATTGGGAGGCAGTCCGGGAGGCCGAGCAGTCGGGCGCCATTCCGGCAGGAACGCGTGATGATCTCTTCCGTTCGGCCCCGGCGGATCCCACCACCACACTCAAACCGGGCGAACCCGGGTATGTGGGCCCGGTACTCGCGGCACAAGGCACCATGCTGACGAGCATCGCCACAAGCGGCGCCCGAACGGACACAGGAAAAGGCAGAACCGAGACACTGCGGAAGGCGGTACAGCGGATGCAACGGGCGCGACAGATGCTGTGGGGAACCCTGGAAAAGCCCTTCAGCAACAACTGGCTCCTTGCCCCCTCGCGAACCGCCTCCGGATTCGCGATCCTTTCGAACGATCCGCACCTCTCCCTGTCCAATCCTTCGATCTTCCATCCGATCCATGGGGACAACAAGAGCTTCAGCCAGGGCGAAATCAATTACTCCGGGTGCACCTTCCCCGGCATTCCCGGCATCATGCTCGGCCAGAACGAGCGTATCGCCTGGGGTGGAACCGTCGCAGGATACGACGTGACAGACCTGTACGAAGAAGAGGTCCAGATCAACGGCGACACGAAGACGGTCATGTTCCAGGGCGGGCCCGTCGCAGTAGAGACAGTGTACGAAACCTTTCGGGTTCGGGGTGGGGATGCTGTGGTCATACCGATCGATTTCGTTCCTCACCATGGTCCTCAAGTTCCTGGAGATCCCGGCAGCGCGGACCCGGGACTCACACCGGAAAACAACTTGACCGTCCGGTGGACCGGACAGTTTATTACCCGCGACTTCGATGCCTTCTACGGGCTCCTTCTAGCTGAGGACATCGATGACTTCTTCGAGGCCATCGAGGACTTCGGTGTAGGCGCCCAGAACTGGGTCGGAGCCGATGTAAACGGAGAGATCGCCTATTTTCCACATGCCCATATCCCGATTCGGTCCGAGGCAGCTCTCACCGAAGAGCATCCGCCCTATCTGCCCTACCCGGGAACCGGAGCATACGAGTGGCTCCAGGATGATCAGGGAAGCCCCCTTTATCTGCCCCCGGACCAGATTCCGCAGGCGAGGAATCCATCCCGCGGGTGGCTTTCCACGGCAAACAACGATATCAACGGAGCCACCCTGGACAACGACCCTCTGAACGAGGGCCGGTATCTCTCCTTCTCCCAGGCGGTGGGCTTTCGGGAGGGCCGAATAGCAGAACTGCTGCCGAACCTCGACAAGGAAGATGGAGATCTGGATCACATGAAACAGATCCAGGGAGACCATCTTTCCCTGCTTGCAGAGCGGGTCCGGCCTTATCTCCTTGCGGCCCTTGCCAACGAAGACGTGATGGGCGGACTTTCCCCCGAGGAACGCAGCAGGGTCGAGGAGGCGGCCAGCCACATTTCCGCATGGGATCTGCGTTGCGAAACTGGACTGCCCGATCCGTTTACCGGCGAACAGCCGTCCTCGGAGGACGTGGAGTCATCGGCGGCCGCAAGCATCTTTTTCGTCTGCCTGAACCGTCTCACCCAGAAGGTGTTCGACGACGAGATGTCGAGGGCAGGCACGGGCCTTGGCACAACTGACCGCGCGAAGGCACTCCTTCACATCCTCGAAAACACGGGCGAGGGCGCAGATTCGCCGTTCTACGTGCATACCCTTGGGCCGGGAGGCGAGAGTGGGCTCTGGGACAACCTGGACACGCCGGACAAGGAGGAGACCAGGGATGAGATTATCGTGCAGGCCATGGTCCAGGCCCTTGGCGATCTTCCCTCACTCATGGGAAGCTCGAATATGAACATCTGGCGTTGGGGAGAGATCCACAGGCTCACCTATCGACTCGAAGGCCTTGGCAGTGCGATTCTTGCCTACAATCTTCCAGGCTACAACATCTGGGACCAACTCTTCGGCGCGGACACGAAGGGGTACCCGCGCAGCGGTGGCCAGTGGACGGTCGATCCTGCAAACTACTCCCTGAGCGGACTGGATTTCAGGCCCGGGAGCGGGCCCGCCATGCGGATGGTGGTGGAACTCGAGGAGGGGGTCTTGAAGGCTTACAACGTGATTCCGGGTGGGTCAAACGATCTGCAGCCCAACGCGGACATCTTCAATCCTGTTCAGATCCGCCCGGACATCCACTACGGCGATCAAATCCCGCTCTGGCTTGCCAACGAGTACCGGCCGCAGTTGATCTTCTGGGAGGACGCAACCCATGCGGCCGAGTCCAGGATCCGGTTCGAGCCTCAGTAAGCGGATGCAGTCCATCCGTAGCGAATTTGGGCCGGTATCACGGGCTGAATCATCCCCCTTGTCCCGGCCATCTAAGTCTGAATACGGCCGATACTAGCGAATCGAACGACCAGGGGGAAACCGTGATGAACAAGATTACCAGCCTGTTGGGAAATGAAGCCAAGTACCTCCTCGAGCACAAGTGTAAGACCATACCGAAGAAACAACTCCACCTGCCGGGTCCGGACTTCATCGACCGGGTCTTCATCCAGACCGATCGCCCGAACAAGGTCCTTGGGAATCTCTCCTGGTTGTTCGGCACGGGGCGGCTGGCCGGAACGGGTTATCTCTCCCTGCTTCCGGTCGACCAGGGAATCGAACATTCCGCGGGGGCATCCTTTGCCCCGAACCCGATCTACTTCGACCCGGAGAACATCGTAAAGTTGGCCATCGAAGGGGGCTGCAACGCCGTCGCCTCAACGCTGGGGGTCCTCGGGGCCGTGGCCCGCCGGTATGCCCACAAGATCCCTTTTGTCCTCAAGTTCAACCACAACGAACTGCTCACCTACCCGAATTCGCACGACCAGAGGCTCTTCGCATCCGTGGAACAGGCCTTCGACATGGGCTGCGCGGCTGTCGGAGCCACCATCTATTTCGGTTCGGAGGATTCCCGCAGGCAAATCGAGGAGATCTCAGAGGCCTTTGCCCGTGCCCATCAACTCGGC
>JAQYVQ010000169.1 GCA_030145435.1 Syntrophobacteria bacterium
GGTAAAGGAAAAGGCCTACAACAACATGAAGAATCACGAAAGCTGCGCGCAGAGCATCCTGGCAGCCTTTATGGACGAGCTGGGGATGGACGACCCCATGGTGCTCCGTGCAGCCGGGGCCTTCCACGGAGGCATGGTCTCTTCCCTGGTCTGTGGCGTTCATGCTGCGGGGCTGATGGTCCTGGGAATGCTCGTGGGCAGGGAAAACCTCGAGCTTGGCCTGGACGGCCTCCTGCCCATTGTCATGCCTGCCCAGGATTTGATCAAACGGCTGGACAAACGACTGGGCTCATCTTCCTGCAAAGAACTCTCCGGCGTGGACTTCACGGACGCGGAGGCGGCGATCAACTTTTACGTCACCAAGGAGAACGAGAAGTGCTTCGGCCTCGTTGCGGAAGGGACCGAAGAAATCGCTCTGTTCCTCAAGGAGCTCGAAGAGGGCGGCATGCTCTTCCGACATGACTGAGTGTTGCCTCGACAAGCCGGAGAAGCTCCCAGCGAATATCCCTCCTTACACGCCAAAACGAACCTTCTTGCCTTTCTTATAGTCTCGGAGGACGCGACGCGCCACGGAGAGTCTGTGGACCTCGTCTGCTCCGTCATAGATCCTTCCAGCGCGTTCGCCGGCCCAGTAGTAGGCGATCGGCGTATCGTCGGTCATGCCCAGTCCCCCGAGGCACTGCAGGGCCCGGTCCACCACCCGTTGCATCGCGTTGGCCACGTAGTACTTGATGATGGAGATCTCCTTCATCGCATCCTTTACGCCCACGTTGTCGATCGTCCAGGCCGTGCTCAGGACCATGAGCCGTGAGGACATGATGTCGGCCGCGCTGTCGGCGATGTAGGACTTGATGATGTCGGAGTCGGCCAGCACTTCGGTGGGCGTACGGCGGCGCTGGAGAACATATGTGCACATCACGTCGTAGCATCGGTTCATGATACCGATCCAGCGCATGCAGTGGTGGATGCGCCCAGGGCCGAGACGCTCCTGGGCCAGGACAAAGCCCTGCCCTTCATTGCCCAGGATGTTACTTCGGGGGACACGGCAGTTGTCGTACCGGACTTCCGCGTGGGAGGCCCAGCCATCGCCCACGTGGCCCATGACCGAGATGTTCCGAACGATGCTCATGCCGGGCGTACCCAGAGGCACGATGATCATGCTCGCTTTCAGGTGCGGAGACTCGTCCTCCGGGTTGGTTTCGGCCATGACGATGGCGAACTCCGCGCCGTCGGCCGAGGAGGTGTACCACTTGTTGCCGTTGATGATGTAGTCGTCACCGTCCTTCACGGCCGTGGTCAGCAGCCAGACCGGGTTCGACCCACACACCTCGACCTCTGTCATGGAGAAGCAGGAGCGAATCTTGCCCTCGATCAGCGGACGCAGGTACTTTTCTTTCTGCTCCTCGTTGCCGAACTTGTGCAGGATCTCGATGTTGCCCGCGTCCGGTGCCTGGCTTCCGAACACATACAGGCCCAAGGGCGTGTAGCCAAGTGCCTCGGCCACCACGGCATATTCCATCAGGGACAGGCCCATGCCGCCGTACTCCTTCGGATGGAGCGGCGCCCACAGCTCCATCTGGCGGACCATCTTGCGCAGTTTCTCTATCTCGGGCTCGATCTCGCTGAACTCCTTGGAGGCGAACTCGGCTTCCCGGGGAATCAGCTCCTTTTCGATGAACTCCTGGATCATGTCCAGGATCGTCTGTAGCTTTTCGGATACGGCAAAGTCCATGCTTCTTCTCCTTGTGTCCTGATGTGTATGGGGAATGGAACCGTTCTTCGTCTCCTTACTTCTCACTCGCTTCTTTGAGCAGTTCCAGCCAGTCTGCAATGCGCAAGGCCGGCGGATCCGGAAGCAGCCTCAGGGCATCGTCAAACATGGAGAAGCAGAAACCGCACGATACGGCCAGGACATCAGGCCCCAGGGCGAGCATCTCCTCCAGGCGTTGCGAGGACGGCCTCTCCTCGAGATCGAGATCCATGAAGAAGTGCGCTCCCCCGGCCCCACAGCAGAATCCTTCCCTCCGAGCACGGGGCGTCTCCCTGAGATCGAGTCCGGGAAGGCCCTCGAGAACGGATCTCGGGGGATCGGCGAGTTCCTGGTATCGACTGAGAAAGCATGGGTCATGATACACGACGGACAGGGGGTTCGGAAAGCCCCGGCCCTGGAGTTTCTTCTCTTGAACCTGGTCTTGAAGCAATTCACTCGTGTGGATCACGGAAAACCGGGCCCCCAAGAGGGGATAGACGTCCTTGAGGACCGTGTAGCAATGGGGGCAGTGGACCAGGACCTGGTCGGCTCCGGACGCCTCGATTTTCTTGATCTGTTCTCTCGCCAGGGTCTGAAACAGGTCCTCTTCCCCCAGGATCCTGGCAGGATCGCCGCAGCAGGAAGTGTCTTCCGGGATGAAGAAAAGAACCTCGAGGTCCTTCAGGAGTTCCACCAGGCAGGAAAGCACTCTCGGCTTCTGCTCGTCCCCTGGCTGGAAGCAGCCGGTCCACAAGAACAGGGGCTTTCCGGCGGTCTCTGCCGGAGGGTCGGGAATTCGTTGTTCCCGGATCCAGGAGGCCCTTTCCGAGGGACCCGCACCGTACGGGTTGCGTGTTCGGATCAGGTTTCGCAACGCAGCGGCCCCCTCGTCCGGGAGCCTTCCGTGGCCAAGCACCTCGGCACGCCTGATCTCGAGCATCTGAGGCACATGTTCGATCCCGGCCGGACAGAGGTCCTCGCAGGCCCGGCAAAGCCTGCAGGCCCACAGGGAAGACGGCGTGATCGCCTCGCTCGCAGCGGATGGAGACTGCCCTTGTGCCCCCTTCCCTCCTTCTCCTGATTGCACGACGTACTCGCGGAGATCCTGGAGGACCTTCCTTGGGGTAAGGGACTGCCCGGTTTGAAAGGCAGGGCATAGCCTTTCGCATCGTCCGCACTCCATGCAGGCGAGAAGGCCCAGCCGCTGCTTTTGTGTGGTGTCCGCAGGCGTTTCGATACCCAGACGGACCGAACCCGGGGAGGGGTTGGATCTGCGTAGTGCCTCCACGTCTATGAAGGGCGCAGGGCTTCGAGGCTCCAGAGGCATCGTGGCGCGGTGAAAGGGCAGGAAGAGCATGTGCCGAAGGCGTGCGGAAAGGGGGATCCAGGCAAGAAGCCCGAGTGCCAGGATGCTGTGGAGCCACCAGAGCCCCTTGAAGAACCGGTGGCCCTCCAATTCGGTGAAAGAAGGAAACATCGACGAGGCGACGGCCCCCACAGGGCTCCACACCTTCCAGGGATCGCCCGCCACATGGATTCGAAGCCCTTCCACGAGGAATCCTGTAACACACACCAGGCCGAGAAGCGATAGAACCGCGGCCTTACCGAGAGTTCTGTCTCGAGCCGGGGATGCGTCCTTCCGGATCGTGAACAAGGCAACGAGGACCCCCAGGATGAGGCCGGCCCCGGCAAGGTCGGCGACAACGGTGACGAGCAGGTAAGGCGTACCCGTGAAGAGCGATTCGTACCCGTAGTGGGCCAGCATCAGATAGCAGGTCACGAAAAAGAGGAGTACGAATCCATAAAAGATGAGCAGGTGCCACCAACGGGAGTTGTCTTCCCCGGCCAGGGGCCTGTGTGAAAGGATGTCCGCTAGGGTTGCCCGCACGCCCAGCGTCCGGATGGACCGCACTGAAGAAACCGTCCCTCCACGGACGAAACGGATTGCCTTGTAGAAGCCCCACGAGACTGCAGCCATCATGGCGATTGACAGGACGTAGA
>JAQYVQ010000172.1 GCA_030145435.1 Syntrophobacteria bacterium
CAAATCGATCCAGGCGAGGCGACCTTTCTCGGCGTTGTCCAGGGGTTGACCGAATTCCTTCCCGTCTCGAGCTCCGGTCATCTGGTGGCGTTCCAGCACTTGCTCGGATTGCGAAGCCCGGAGCTTCTTTTCGATGTGGTCGTACACGGGGGAACCCTCCTGGCGGTCCTGCTCGTTTACGGGAAGGATCTCTGGGAGGTTATCAAAGAATCCTTCTTCGCTACAACGGAGATGGTCCGACAGGGAAACGTCCGAGCGGTATGGCAGAGCCGACCCCATTTCCGACTCGGTGCCTACCTTCTGATCGGGACTGTGCCTGCAGCCGTCGCCGGCCTCCTGTTCCAGGACGCACTCGAGCAGGCCTTTGCCTCCCTCCTGTCTGTCGGATGTATGCTGCTCGTGACCGGAACGGTTCTGTTTGGAACGAAAATATCGAAGGGCCCGGGCCGGGACCTCGAGGACCTCTCCCTGCGGGACTGTCTGGTGATTGGGATCGCCCAGTCCCTCGCCTTGTTGCCGGGCATCTCACGATCCGGCATCACCATCGCCACGGGCCTGTTCTGCGGACTCAAACGCGACCTCGCCGCGCGGTTCTCTTTTCTCCTGTCCGTGCCCGCCATCCTTGGCGCGAACATCCTTCAAGCCTACAAGGCACGAGAAACCCTGCAAGAGATCAACGCATGGCCGTTCCTTCTCGGGGGATTGGCCGCCCTCGCCACGGGATATGTCGCACTGCGACTTCTTCTGAGGGTCGTCCACAAGGGAAAACTCTTCCATTTCTCGTACTATTGCTGGGCAGTGGGAACAATCATTGTTCTCGTCGCATGGATCGGTCCCCACCTCTCATGAATCGTTAAGATTCCCTGCAAATGCTCTGTCGGTCACCGGGTGGCAAAAAATCGTCACCGGTGACTACCTTTTTCATGGAAGGAACGCCACGTCATTGCATCCAGGCCGCATCGGGGTCGGGTCGCAACCAAGGGATCGGAATGCGAGAGAGGCACGAAACATTCTAACTGTCTATATTGGAAAGATTTTTTTTGAACTCAGCGACCTCGCCGGGAGGATCGGCTCACACGATCGTCCGGAATGGCACGAGGCTTGCTCAAGATGCTCCCTCGAAGACGTATAGACATCAGGTCTTTCGAACGGAAGGGGAACGATATGCATCCGGTTTCAACCAATTCTGAACTTGTCTCAGGGGCCGCCAGGGAATCCAGCGAGAGGAAAATTCTCATCGTTGATGACGAACCCTTCATCCTCAAGTCCCTCACTTTTGTCCTGAGAAAAGAAGGCTTCCAGGTCGATTCGGCAACGAACGGCATGGAGGCCAAAGAGAAGATTCAGGCGCAGAAACCGAATATTGTCTTTCTTGACATCATGATGCCGAAGATGAACGGGCTGGAGGTCTGTCAGTGGCTTCGACAGGACCCCGTTTTGAAAGACACCTATGTGATCATCCTGACGGCAAAAGGCCAGGAAGCGGATCGCGAGAAAGGACTGAAGATCGGCGCGGATGAGTACATGACCAAGCCCTTCAGCCCTTCTCATGTGGTCACCAGGATAAAAGAGCTTCTCAAATAACGAATCAGAAGAGGCTGGGCCCACGAACGCCGGAACTTGTGGGACTTCTCTACGCCATAGAACTCGACTTGCCATCTACGAGAGGATTGTTCAACATTGTGGTACGCGCTCGCTGCCGGAGAGAATCGGGCCGGGCCGCCGGGAACGGTTCGTACCGAGAAGACTGGCCGGCCCTGGAGAAGGCAGTTCCCTGAAAACCGGAATGTAGAGGAACCCCAACTTGCAAGAGATCCTGCACGGACACGAAGTCAAGGCCTTGTTCGATTCCTTCTCCGATGGAATCGTACTCACCGATTCGTCCTCGTCTTTGCGATGGATGAACCCCATGGCGGAATTCCTGTTGGGCGTCCAGGGCAAGGACTGGCTCGGCAAGCCCATCCAGGCAATGATCGACACGCATCAGGGACTGGACTGGATCTTTGACGACAAGCAACCCGAGAACCTCCGATGCTGGCACGTCATGGGATGCAAAGATCAGAGCTGTTCTCTGTGGGGAAAATTGTTCACCGATTGCTGGATGAACAAAACCTGCCCCCTGTGCATCTCCCCGGGGTCCACAAAAGGTCAAAAGAGCCCGGACCAGGACAGATGCGAAGAATGTGAGATCTACAATTCCTACGCCCACGACAAGGAAAGGGAAATTCTCGGGCCCAACCGAAACAGAATACTGCTGCAGATCCGCAGCACATGGATACAGAATGAAAAGGGCGCCGCGGTCGGAACCCTGAGGCTCATCCGAGACGTCACACGGGACAGGGACCTGGCGCTCATGAAGGGCGGCTTCCTGTCCGAGGTCTCCCATGACCTCCGGTCTCCCCTGACCTCGATCCGATCGTTCACGGAAATCCTCCTGAACTACCCGGACACCGACTCCGAAACCCAGAGGGAATTCCTCGCCATCATCCGTGCCGAAACCCAGCGACTCGACCAGATGATCGCGGATCTGGTAGAACGCCACCAGGTCTCGTCCGAACGATCGGAATGGAAGAACGAGGAGGTTTTTCTGCCCCAGATGATTCAGAAGATTCTCCATGACCATGAGGCCCTCCTCCAGGATAAGGGGCTCACACACGGAACGGCCCTGGACCCTCGGTGCCCGAAGATTTGGGCGGAATCCGAGAAGGTCTACTATGTCATCAGCACCCTCCTGCAGAACCTCGTGAGCCACACCCCGGCGGGGGGAAGGATCTGGCTCAGGGCCTTCCCGATCGAGGGACAGCGGGATTCGGACCTGAATTCTCTGATACGATTCACGCTGTCCAACCGGAACGACTTGCCAAGCAGCCCGAATGGGTCGGGAGGACTTGCCGAATCGACCTATGTGGCACCCAAGAGGGCCGTCCTGGACCGGAAGAAGGGGATGAGCCTCGGCTTCATCCTCTGCAAACAGATCCTCGAGCAATATGGCGGCAACCTCTGGTTGGAGAACGGAGAGGGGCAGGCAGGGTTTACCTTCCATTTTATCCTGCCCACCCGCGTTGCCCTGGAGAAGGACTTACAGCAAGACGACCACGAACGGGGGGCGAGGAAAAGGGCCCTGCCAAAGATCGAGAAGTCAAAGAAGAAGCTCCTGATCGTCGACGATGAGCCGAACCAGGTCAATGCCCTTGTTGTGGCACTCACCAAGGAGGGCTACAGGGTGCAC
Source organism: Syntrophobacteria bacterium (assembly GCA_030145435.1). Taxonomy (GTDB): domain Bacteria; phylum Desulfobacterota; class DSWW01; order DSWW01; family DSWW01; genus S015-6. The sequence continues at coordinate 3,230 of JAQYVQ010000172.1, forward strand.
TCCACCACCTCGGCGCTGAGGGCCCTGGACATGGTCCACGAGGTGAAGCCTGACCTGATCATCTCGGACATCAGCATGCCCGAGATGGACGGGTACGCCCTGTTCGAGCAAATCCAGAAGGACGAGGACACCAAGATGATCCCCTTCATCTTCCTGTCCGCCAGGGGAGACGAAGAGCGGTTCCACGGCCTCGAGATCGGCGTAGACGACTATTTGTCGAAACCATACGACATCAAGGAAGTCGCGGTTCGGGTAGAAAAACTGCTGAGCCGGGTGGAGGAGTACACAGACTTCTCTCGAATTGATGGGTTGACCGGTGCGCTGAACCGCAAGGCCTTCGAGGAGAGCTTGGGGCTCGAACTCACAAAGGCACAACAGAACAAGCAGCCTCTGTCCGTAACCATGGCCGACCTGGATTTCTTCAAGAACGTAAACGACTCCTACGGGCATATCGTCGGGGATTTTGTGCTCAAGTCCTTTGTCCAGTTCCTTCAGAACAACCTCCGCGATGGGGAAGTCATCCTGGCCCGCTACGGGGGAGAAGAATTCTGCATCGTCATGCCCGGCGTCCAAAAGGAGGCGGCCGTCGAAATCCTCGAGCGGATTCGAAAATCCATGTCGGAGACCCCCTTCCTGTATGAGAAAGAGGGCTTGAACATCAGCATCACCTGTAGCTTCGGCGTGAGCGGGTATCCGGAAGACGGTATCACGCGAGACGGGCTCATCGAGAAATCCGACGCCGCCCTGTACACTGCCAAGCGCAGGGGGAGGAATCGCGTGGTGTTGTACGGGGAGGACCTGCCGACTCGAGACGCGGAAACCGAACAGACTCTTCCAACGTGAAGATCACTTACGGAACGACAAGAGAAAAGGCGCTCCTCTGCGGCGTATTTCTGCTGGCCGCCGTCACATCGGCCGCTATTCTCCTCCGGGAGCAGCTGCTCTCGTTTCCTTACCTCGCACTTCCCCTCTATCTGGTTCTGTGCGCCCTCGTTCTGGCCTGTCTGCCCACGGGACAACCCTCCGGCGACCTTCTTTCCCGAGGGCTTTACCGGGCCCTGCCGGCCCTGTTCCTGATGAGCGCAATCTTTTATGTCTCTTCGTTCACGTTCCTTACGGATCCATCCTTTGGCTTTGGCCACTCGGACCTCCTTTTCCACTTCAGCGAGTACTTCGCCTTGGGCCTGCTCACGGCAAGGATGGTCGCCCCGGACATGGACAGGATGCACTCCCTGCGATCCCTCCTCCTGGCCTCTTCCATCGTCCTGGGATACGGCCTCCTGGACGAGATCCACCAGGGCTTCGTCCCGGGAAGGGACCCGGACGGGTTGGACTGGCTCGTCGACGCCTCGGGCGGCCTGGTCGGGATTTTGGCCTACCGTGTTCTGTTCACGGGCCCCAAGAAGCTCACTCCGGGCTAAGGGTTCGGACTGCACTTTAGAAGAGAGCGCTCTTGGGGGTTCTTGGGAAGGGGATCACGTCCCGGATGTTGGCCATGCCGGTCACGAACTGAACGAGCCGCTCGAAGCCTAGCCCGAAGCCTGAGTGAGGAACCGATCCGAAGCGTCGGAGGTCGAGATACCAACCGTACGCCTCCGGGGCGACGCCCTTCTCCTCCATCCGTGCCTTGAGGACCTCGAAACGGTCCTCCCTCTGGCTCCCGCCGATTAACTCGCCCGTTCGGGGCACGAGCACGTCCATGGCCCGGACGGTCCTGCCGTCATCGTTCACGTACATGTAAAAGGGCTTGATCTCGCTCGGGTAGTTGTAAACGATGACCGGTCCTTGAAACACCTCCTCCGTGAGGTATCGTTCGTGTTCGGTCTGCAGATCGTGGCCCCAGGTCGTCGGATACTCGAAGGCCTTGGATGAGGCCTCCAGAAGGCGAATTGCCTCGTCATAGGGGATCCGGCGGAACTCGCTCTCGAGGATCTGCTTCAACGTCTCCAGGATACCGGACTGAATCCGCTCATCGAAGAACTCCATGTCCTCCCGGCCCTTCGAGAGCAACGCATCGATCACGTACTTCAGGAAGGCCTCCGCCAGATCCATGTCCTGGTCCAGATCACAGAAGGCAATCTCCGGCTCCACCATCCAGAATTCCGAAAGATGCCGGGCCGTGTTCGAGTTCTCAGCCCGAAACGTGGGCCCGAACGTATAGACCCGTCCGAGCGCACAGGCCAGGGCCTCGGCCTCGAGCTGCCCGCTCACGGTAAGATAGGTCGAACACCCAAAGAAGTCATCCCCGAAATCCACGGCGCCGCGTCCCTTGCCTGCAAGGCCAGCCAGGTCGAGCGTGGTCACCCGGAACAACTCCCCTGCCCCTTCACAGTCCATGGGGGTAATCAATGGCGTATGTACGTAGTAGAAGCACTGATCCTGGAAGAAGTCGTGCACGGCACGGCTCAACAGATTCCGGACACGACACACGGCCCCGAAGGTGTTCGTCCTTGCCCGAAGGTGCGCGATCTGACGGAGAAACTCAAAGGAATGCCGCTTCTTCTGAAGAGGATAGACCTCCGGATCCGCGAGGCCCAGCACCTGGATTCGCTCGGCATGAAGCTCCACCGTCTGCCCTCGACCCTGGGACTCGACGATCGGGCCCTCCGCCGAGATGCTGCATCCGGTCCCGATCGCAAGCACCTCGGACGCATAATTCTCCAGGCCCCCCTCCGCTACGATCTGCAGGCCCTTCATGCAGGAGCCGTCATTGATCTCGATGAAGCTGAAGCCCCCTTTCGAGTCCCGCTTCGTGCGCACCCATCCTTGAACGCACACCGGGTCAGACCCGGGAGACCTCTTGAGCGCTTCCCTTACCTGAATCGTTTCCATGGTCTCCCCCCCTCCCACTTCGAGAGGCGATCGAGAAACGGCCTTCTTCGAGGTTTCTCTCCACCCTGCAGGTCAAAGGTAAAAGGTGAAAGGATCAGGCGTCTGATATCACCCCTTTAGCCTTTGCCCTTTCACCTGCGCTCCGCCGTGGCTCCTCGTGCTTCAGATTGCATACGAAAGCGGAGCGCCTATTCGTGCTCCCCTTCTTCCACGAGCTCGAGCATCACGCCCTTGGTCCCCTTGGGATGGAGAAAGGCGATACGGGTGCCGTGTGCACCCGCCACCGGCTCCTCGTTGATCAACTTCACCCCCTTCTCCTTCAGCTTTGCCAGGGACTCCTCGATGTTCGTCACCTTCAAGGCGATGTGGTGGATCCCCTCGCCGCGATTCTCGAGGAACTTCGCGATCGGGGAGTCATCCTGGGTGGGCTCGAGAAGCTCGAGACGCGTTTCACCCACCGGGAGAAATGCCACCCGCACCTTTTGCGCCTTCACCTCGTCGGTCGACGTGACTTCGAGTCCGATCCCGTCCTCGAAAACGGACAGGGCTTCTTGCATGTTCTTCACAGCGATTCCGATGTGGCTGATCTTCTCTATCATTCTTCTCTCCTTTCCCTGAATGGTTCATCCATGTCAACGTTGTCTACGGTTCCAAATGTCTGTCCCGCGAGTCGCACAAAGGCCTGACTGAGATCCTCCACGTAGGTGTAGAAAACAGGCACCACAAAAAGGGTGAGCAGCGTGGACAGAGCGAGTCCTCCCATCACCGCCTTGCCCAGCGGGGCAAACATCACCACCCCCCCTATGCCCGACCCCCCGAACGCGAGGGGCAGGAGCCCCAGAATCGTCGTTGCGGCGGTCATCAGGACGGGACGGATCCTATCCTGGCCCGCCTGTAGAATCGCCTCCTCCCGGTCTCTTCCGGAACGACGTATCCGGTTCACGTGGTCCACGAT
>JAQYVQ010000181.1 GCA_030145435.1 Syntrophobacteria bacterium
CCTCTCTTCCCCATCAGAGTTGCCTGCGCCCACGATCTCAGAGACTTCTCCCGCGGTCAACCCCTCTTCCAGGGCCTCTACCGAAAGCAGCTTCACTTCGGGGGAGCAGCTCTTCCTTAACCAGGAAAGCCAAACGTAATCCCAAAAGGGCCTTCCGAGCATCCAAATAAAAAACCCTGACAACCGACCATGAGGAGGGAGGAACGTATGACGATCTCGGCCGATTATCCTTTTGAGAGCCGGTACGTGGATGTGCTCGGTGCGAAGATGCATTACATCGAGCAGGGAGAAGGGCAGACTTTTCTCTTTCTCCACGGCAACCCGACCTGGTCCTACCTCTGGAGGAACATCATTCCTCCCGTCGCGGAGATCGGCCGATGTGTGGCCCCGGACCTGGTGGGGTTCGGGAAGTCGGCCAGGCCGGACATGGGCTACACCTTTCTCGAGCACTACCGGTACGTTGAGGGGTTCATCGAGAAGATCCAGCTCAAGGACGTCATCCTGGTGATACACGATTGGGGGGGTGCCCTCGGGTTCTACTATGCCCTGAACCACCCTGAGAACGTGAAGGGCATTGCCTTCATGGAGACCTTTCCCTTTTCCGTCTCCTGGAGCGAGTTTCCTGCGGGATTCGGGCTGGGTTTCCGTCTCTTTCGCACCCCGATCATCGGCCAGTTTATGCTCATGAGGATGAACATGTTCGTGAACAGGGTCCTGCCCGCGGCCATACATCGAAAGCTCTCCAAGGAGATCCATGCTCGATACAAGGAGCCTTTCCCCACGGTGAAATCCAGATTCCCGGTCTATGTCTGGCCCAACGAGCTGCCCATCGATGACCGGCAGGGCGAAACCTACAGGGAGATCAAGCGCGTGGAGGCCGCGCTCGCTGAATTCGGCTTCCCCATGCTTCTGTTCTCCGCCACTCCGGGCGGGCTGATACCGCCGGAAAGGGTCGAGTGGTTCAAGCAGACGATAAAGGACCTCACGGTGAAGGACATCGGCCTGGGGATCCACTACCTCCAGGAGGACAACCCGGCCGGGATCGCCGGCGGCATCGTGGAATGGGCCAGGGAGAAGAGGCTAGTAGACGCCTGATGGCCGTCACTCCCGCGTTCGCGGATGCGCGTCACCCTCACCCTGGCCCTCTCCCTCAAGGGAGAGGGAAATGACGGCGCTCGGAGATTGCCGCGGTCGCTTTCGCTCCCTCGCAATGTCCGTAGTTTATGCGGCGAGATCGGGGGCAACCACCCGAGATCGGGGACAGTCACCGATCTCAACAATACGCTTTCTCCCTGCCAGGCTAGACTGTGCACAAGTATTTCTGGGATAGGAGGGCTACTACTTCTCCGCCTCGGGTTCGTCGTGTCTCTTGGCAGGTTCCGTTTTCATGATGAGGTAGTAGCCGACAGAAAGGGCGAGGATGATGGCGGCGATTCCGAGCAGGGTGGCGCTTTCGACCTTCTTCACGTCCAGGATGATCACCTTTCGCGCGACCGCGATCAAGGCAACCGTGAGGACCACCTCGATGTGGACCACGTTCTCCTTGATGTAGATCTCCATGGTCTCGAACAGCTCGATCCCGATCAGCACGAGGAGGAAGAGGCCGAATACATCGAGTATTTCCTTGATGTTCAAGATGAAATAGGGAGGTGTGTCGAAGATGTCGATGTACAGGACATAGCCGAGTTCGATTACGTTCAGGAGAAGAACGATCCCCATCATGAAGGTGATGGCGATTACCAGGACTCTCTTGAACCGGTCGAGAGCAGAGAGCAGTTTGAGGTCCCTGAGGTTCGATATCCTGAATACAGGTTTCCAGTCAGGCATGTCATGCTCCCTTTTGTCAGTGAGGGAACGTCATCTTTGCACCGAACCAGCCGAGGATGCCTACGAGGACCGCAAAACTGCAGGACAGGGCCAGATACGTCCATCCTGCGGGGCCCATGTTCACGAGAACATCCGGATTGAGCACTCTCCAGAACAGCGCAACCAGGACGAGGATGAACAGCAGGCAGGAGACCCTGAGCTTGATCCTGACGTTGGCGCTCATCTTTGCCCCGTAGTTCACCCACCACGTGAGCGGCCCGGTCGACATGCCCACGAGCATGGCGGGCACGTTGAGGATCAGCATGTGAAAGGCGGTCTTCTCGAAGGGTGCGTAACCGGTGAGCACGTAGAGTACGTTGAAGAATGGGACGAGGAGGTTGAACACGAGAGGGAAATGCACGGTCATCGGGTGGGGGTGCCGCCGGAGCATGGGGATCTTCTCGAAGAGGGCGAGCAGGAAATCCGGCACGCCCTCGTCCATCGGGTCCTTCTCCGGCTTCAGGGTGCCGACCTGAGGAACCCTGTCGAAGACCTCCGGCCCGTGAGGCGCCCCCCCGATCTCTTCCGTGAGGTTGGCCCCGGAAGGGTGCCGCTTCATGTGGGACCCTGTCTTCCAGAGCTTGCTCCCTGAAACATCGTACACCTTGCCTTCGCAGCCCACATAAACGGTGGGTTGGTCCTTGCCGTTGTGCTTTGCGAGCTCTTCCCGGCTGAATTCCTTCATTTCCGAAGCCATTTCTATTTCCTCTCGATCATCTGCAGGTCCGCGAGCGATTCTTTCCGGCGGTACAGAATTAGGGTATTCTGCCACGGGAGCCTTTGCATGGCAATCTATCCGCCTTCGCAGGGGGGCTCCATTTCGAAACTCTGCGCCGGGGTCTTGCATCCAAAACAGAAAAATGTCTAACTCCCTAAATTATAGATTACAATAGCGACGGCCCTTTCCGTTTGTCCATCGGCGAAAGCAGCAGATAGCGGTCCGGAAGTAGAATGACAGGCCTACTCTTAGCGGTTCTTTCGGGGTTCGTCCTTGCCCTTGCCGCACCCTGGGTGCACCGGCTGGCCCCCCGCCGGTCGGGCTGGATACTTGCCTCTCTGCCTTTTGTCCTGACGGTCTATTTTGTCTCCTATATCGGGCCCCTTGCACATGGGGACACGTTTCGTACGGCCTTTGCCTGGATACCCTTTCTCGGAATCAACCTCACCTTCCTTCTGGACGGCCTGAGCCTCCTGTTCTGCCTGCTGATCACTGGGATCGGAACGCTGGTGGTCATCTATTCGGGAGGCTACCTGGCGGGCCATCCGCAGCTTGGCCGGTTCTATGCCTACATCCTGATGTTCATGGCCTCCATGCTCGGCGTGGTCCTGTCGGACAATGCGATCGCCCTGTTCGTGTTCTGGGAGTTGACCAGCCTGAGTTCTTTCTTCCTCATCGGGTTCTATCACGAGCGGGAGGCATCCCGCGTGGCCGCACTCCAGGCCCTGCTCGTGACGGGCATGGGCGGTCTGGCCCTGATGGCGGGCTTTCTGCTCATGGGCCAGATCTACGGG
>JAQYVQ010000158.1 GCA_030145435.1 Syntrophobacteria bacterium
GCCGAGAACCTCCTCCGGTACCGAGACGATCACCTTGCCTTCGTGTTCCGGGGCGAGGACAAGAAGAAGGTTCAGGTGACCTATGCGGAGCTGTACGACAAGGTGGCCCGGCTCGCTAAATCGCTGCGAGACCTCGGGATCCAGCCAGGCGACCGCGTGGCCGGCTACATGCCGAACATGATCGAGACGGCCGTGGCCATGCTCGCATCGACGAGCGTGGGCGCCACCTGGTCTTCCTGTGCGACGGACATCGGCGCCCAGGCCGCGCTCGACCGACTGGGCCAGATCGAGCCGAAGGTGCTCTACACGGTCAACGGGTATTACTACAAGGGCAAGACCTTCGACTCTCTCGCCAACGCGACCGAGATCGCCAAGGGGATCCCGTCCCTGAAGAAGGTGGTGGTGGCCTCTTACACGGACGAGACCCCGGACCTGAGCACCATCCCGAACGCGGTCTGGTTCGATGACTTCCTGGCCAAGGGGGAAACGCCTGCCCTGGAGTTCGAGCAGCTCCCCTTCGACCATCCGGTGTACATCATGTTCTCTTCAGGCACCACGGGCAAGCCCAAGTGCATGGTGCAGGGGGCCGGCGGCGTCCTGATCAACCACCTGAAGGAGCTGCTCCTCCACACGGACCTGAAGCGGGAGGACAGGATCCTCTACATCACGACATGCAGTTGGATGATGTGGAACTGGCTCCTCAGTTCCCTCGGTGTCGGGGCGACAATCGTGCTCTACGACGGCAACCCCATGCATCCGGATGAAGGGGCGGTCTGGAAGATGCTCCAGGATGAGAAGGTGACGGTCTTCGGAACGAGCGCGAGCTTCATCAACTTCGTGAAGTCCCAGGGAATGACGCCGGGCAAAGACTTTGATCTGTCTTCACTGCGGGCCATCTCGCAGACCGGCTCCCCCCTGTCTGAGGAAGGGTTCGAGTACGTTTACCAGGAGATCAAGCAGGATCTTCACTTCAACTCGATTTCGGGTGGCACGGACATCAACGGCTGCTTTGCCGGCGGCAACCCGATCAGCCCGGTATACGCGGGCGAGCTTCAGGCCGGGGCGCTGGGCATGAAGGTAAAGGCGTACGACGACAAGGGCAAGCCGGTCCTCGACGACCAGGCCGAACTCGTCTGCGAGGCGCCCGCCCCGTCGATGCCGCTGTACTTCTGGAACGACCCGGACGGGAAGAAGTACCACGATGCCTATTTCGATGTGTACCCGAAGGTGTGGCGACACGGCGACTACATCGTGGTCCACAAGGACACAGGGGGTATCACCTTCTACGGTCGCTCCGACTCGATCCTCAAGCCCTCCGGCGTACGCATCGGTACCGCCGAGATTTACCACATCATCGATCCCTTCGAGGAAATCGCGGACAGCCTGGTGATCGGGCAGAACTACAAGGGGGACCAGCGGGTGCTCCTGTTCGTCAAGATGGCCCCCGGGCACGAGCTGACCGACGAACTGCAGGGTAAGATCAAGAAGACGCTCCGGGGACGGGCATCCCCGCGACACGTTCCGGGGCTCATCATGGAAGTGCCGGACATCCCCTACACCTTGAACATGAAGAAGGTGGAAAGCGCGATCACGAACATCGTCAACGGCAGGCCCGTGTTGAACCGGGACGCTCTGGGCAACCCGGAATCCCTGGACTTCTACGAGTCCATCCTGCCGGAACTGCAGAAATAGACGCATCTACTGCCGAGGAATGCATTGGCCTCGAGGAGTTTGGGGACAGCCACTTATCTTCGGGGAGTTAAGTGGCTGTCCCCGATCTCTCAGTCTATTTCCAGGCAAAGAGGGGTTGGTCATAGTGGGCGACGCGCGTGTGGTTGCCCAGGATCGCCACTTCCCGGAACTGGTATAGGAAAGCGGCCGTGGGTGCCGCGATAAAACTGTCCCCCACCGGCATGCACAGGATCGGGCGCTCGCTATCCACTGTGTCTTCGAGCAGTGGCGCATCTTCGCGCAGTAATTCCTCGACCGGGATGCGATGAATTGACTCCACCTCGGCTGGATTCGGCGCCAGGTCCACGCCCGGCCCAGCCCACACCACAACGGGCGTAACCACGAAGCGTGAACGTGTCGCAAAGTCGTCGAGCCGGCCGATCACGTTCCCGCGTGGCAACTCCAAGCCCACTTCTTCTGCCAGCTCCCGGAGTGCCGTATCCTCGGGCTCCTCGCCCGCATCCACGCTTCCCCCGGGAAGCGCCCACTGCCC
>JAQYVQ010000197.1 GCA_030145435.1 Syntrophobacteria bacterium
GCCCGTTATCAGTACTCGAAGCGATAGCCTGCCTTCCGGGACAAGACAAGTACAAGCGTTTGTGGTTGCACCCAAAGGCCTCTCGGAGGCCTTTTTTCTTTTCAGCATGCTCTTTCGCGATGGCTTCCGCCCAAAGAGGTTCCCGTCGTGAACCCAGTGGCCGTCATCCCGGCCCGATACGGGTCGAATCGCCTTCCAGGAAAACCTCTGCTCGACCTCTGTGGCAAGCCAATCATCCAAAGAGTCTATGAGCGGGTCAAGGAGGCCGGCATCTTCTCCCGGATCTTGGTGGCCACCGACTCGGAGGAGATCGTTCGTCGGGTGGAGGCCTTTGGCGGGGAGCCGATGCTCACCTCGCCTCACCATCGAAGCGGCACGGAGAGGATCGCGGAGGTGGCGCGAAGGATCGTGGGGGACTGGATCGTAAATGTCCAGGGGGACGAGCCCTTCGTGCACCCGCGGATGCTCGCAGATCTGTGGGAATCGTTCCGAAGGGAACGGACCGCCGTCGTGGGTACGCTTTGCCACCGGATCTCCAGCCGCCGGGACTTGCGGAACCGGAATGTGGTGAAGGTCGTTACCGACAGGCGAGGCTGCGCCCTCTATTTCTCCCGGTCTGCAATCCCTTACGGGGAGGTCGTTTCCGACGTTGCCGAAATTGACGGTGTGGGAGCGCTGTGGTACAAACACGTGGGGATTTATATGTATCGAAGGAGCTTCTTGCTACGCTACCCGATGCTCGAAAGGTCCCCCCTGGAGGATGCCGAAGGATTGGAGCAGTTGCGGATTCTTGAGCATGGATACGAGATTCGTGTGTACCCGACCGAATGGGAGACCCTGGGGATTGACACAGAGGAAGACTTGCTGGAAGCAAGAAGGCGATGCATGGCGGATGCGAAAAAACTCTCTTGAACCCTTCTCCTTGGTGAGCCGGTACCGTTCTTGAATGTCGATCCGGCGAGCCCGACGACCCCTTCGGTGGCTCGCAACCCCTTCGAACGAGAGATATAGGTTTTCCCTGTCATGACCCGTTCTGTTCGAATCGGAGACTGGACCTTCGGGCAGGAACTGGACTTCCTGCTGATTGCGGGGTCTTGCGCTATCGAGAGCGAAGACCATGCGATGCGCATGGCCGTTTCGCTCAAAGATTTCGCTGAGAAGGCCGGGGTCCCCCTCGTGTTCAAGGCGTCGTACGACAAGGCGAATCGTACTTCCTGCGCGTCCTTTCGGGGGCCGGGCCAGGAGGAGGGCCTTCGGATCCTCGCCAGGATCAAACGAGAGGTCGGCGTCAAGGTTCTCTCCGACGTGCACGCGGTCGAGGAGGTGGAAGCGGCCGGGGAAGTCTTGGACGTGATTCAAACACCGGCCTATCTCTGCCGCCAGACAGATCTTCTGACCGCCGTGGGAAGAACGGGAAAGGCGGTCAACGTGAAGAAGGGCCAGTTTCTTGCGCCCTCGGATATGGAGCATGTCCTCCAGAAGGTCCGTTCGACGGGCAACGAGAACATTTTGATTACGGAAAGGGGAACCTGCTTCGGGTACAATCAGCTCGTCAGTGACATGCGGGCGCTGCCGATCATGCGAGCTCTCGGATTTCCGGTGGTATTCGATGCTTCTCACAGTGTACAATTGCCCGGGGGCAGGGGCGATGCATCAGATGGACAGAGGGAATTTATTCTGCCCCTGGCGCGAGCGGCGGTGGCCGTCGGCGCGGACGGGATTTTCCTCGAGGTGCACGACCACCCGGACAAGGCTCGGTGCGATGGCCCCAACTCGCTGCCCCTCGATCAGGTTCCGGAGTTTCTCGATCAGGTCCTGCGCATCCGGGAAATGGTGAGGCAGTGGGAGGGAGGGCCCTGAGGTGAGTGAGGGTCGACACGGAAATTGAGCGGAGTCAGAAAGACCCTGCGGCCATTCCGGAAGAAGAGGAGGGACGATCTCCTTTACGCACTCGCCCGGGTGGGGGTGTGGCTCTTCCGGGCTCTTCCCCTGTCGTTGGGCATAAGGATCGGGGGTCTTCTCGGGCGGGTTGCCTACTGCCTGTTGCCGAGAGAGAGACACAGGGCCCTCGAGCACCTGGACATTGCCTTCTCTGCCGAGATGAGCCGCACGGAGCGGAAGAGAATTGCAGGAAGATGCTTCGAGAATCTTGGGAAGAATGCCGTCGAGCTTGTGAACTTTCCGCGGCTCGAGAACGACCTGGATCGATGGATCACGCTGGAGGGGCGCGAGTTCCTGGACGAGACTCTTGCCAAGGGGCGGGGGATCATCTGGATCACCGGACATCTGGGGAACTGGGAACTGATGGCCTGCTACATGGCCACCCAAGGATACCCGTTCCGGGTGGTCGCTCGGGAGATCTACGACGAACGCCTGAACCGGCTTCTCCTGGGGTTTCGCAGGGAGGCCGCCGTTCAGGTCATTCTGCGGGATTCTCCGGCTGCAGCGCGGCAAATGCTGAAGGCGCTCAAGAACGGCGAGGTCATCGGCATGCTGATCGATCAGGATACGCAGGTAAAGGGCGTGATGGCCGATTTCTTCGGCCGCAAGGCGAACACGCCCGCCGGGGCGGCCATCCTGGCGAGACGCCGGTCCATCCCGGTGCTGGCCGGGTTCATCCATCGTGTTTCGGACCGGAGCCATCGGATCGTGATTCATCCGCCGATCGAGATCACCGAGACAGACGATGTGGACCGTGACATCGTTGCCAATACGGAGAGATTCAACAGAGTGCTCGAACAAGAGATTCGGGAAGACCCCGAAGGGTGGGTTTGGATGCATCGAAGATGGATGAGGGAAGTCGCGTATCAGCCTGCCAGGGAGGGAGGAGATGCGCAGGTCTAACCCCTCGAATTCCTTTACACCTTTCGGCAATCGTTGCTATACTCACAGAATGGATCGCAAAGGTTTGCGTTGAAGGTCGTCAGAGGCATCTTTCTGTGTTGCATCATCGGGGGGTTCGCGGCCCTGTTCTTCGTGCTCAGCCCTTCCTCCAGGCCGCTGGGAGGCGGAGAGGAATCGGGAGGGATAGAAACGGAAGAAGACATCCTCGTGGAGGGGCTCGAGTTCTCGGAATGGGAGGAGGACAGGCTGACCTGGCTGATGGGTGCGGAGCGCACCCGGTATCACCACAAAGAGAAGAAGGCGAGCCTCGAACATGTGGAAGTGACCTTCTTTCCTGCCACCGGAGGGAAGATGCTCTTGTGGGCAAACCTAGTGGACTATGACGTTCGGACAAAGGGCTTGAGGGCGAGTGATTCCGTAAGGGGAAAAAGCGATCAAGGGTATGATTTTACTACCGAAAGTCTCTTCTATGATGGGGAGAAGAGGGAAGTGACGACGGACGATAAAGTTACCCTGGAAAAAGACCGACTTACCATACAGGGGACCGGTATGAAGGGCTCTTTGGCGGATCACAAGTTCCGGCTGCTGTCGGAGGTGCGGGCTGTGTTCTCTCCACAAGGAATCGTTCCGCGAGGAGCCGGCGGGGAATGAATCGCTCGGTCTCCAGGGAAAGCGGGCGTCCATCTTCCGGGGGGAGATGGAAAGAGAAATGGCTCGCGGGGACCCTTCTCCTCCTCCTGTTGGCAACGGGGCCGGCGCCGCTCTGGGGGATCGAGGGGAATGAGCTTGCACCCCTCGGCGAAGAGTCGTTGGGAAAGGCCCTGCAGAAAGCAGACTGGAACCGGAACGCTCCCGTGGATATTCGCTCAGAGGAGATGAGTGTCGATTTCGAAAATAACAAGATCGTCTTCAAGGGCGACGTGAAGGTTCTGCAGTCCGATTTTTCCCTGACGGCCGGGGAGGTGACCGCCGTCTTTGGGGAGTCTGCAGACGACATCAAGAAGATCATCGCCTCAGACGACGTGAAGATCCAGAAGGCGGACAAGATGGCCTGGGGCGAACAGGCCGTCTATGACAGGGAAAGCGCAACGATTCTGCTCACCGGGACCCCGGTCCTGAAGCAAGGCCGGAACTTCATCAGGGGAGAGGAAATTCAATTCAGCCTCGATGAAGATCGCATGGAGGTCAAGGGGAGCGTGGAGGCGGAATTTCTCCTGTCCGGGGAGAAGGAAGACCTTGAACTCATGGGTCAGGGAGAAGAGGCAAAAGGTCAAAGATGAAAGGTAAAAGGATAGATCTCTCGATGGGCATTCAGAAAGCCTTCCTGTTGTTTGAGGACGCCAGCACCAGAGATTGCTTTCACCTTTGCCCTTTTACCTTTCACCTTTGAGTTGCCGGATGGTCGCGTCTCGACAGCTTCGAGGAAAGAGAAGAATGCACCACAGCCTTGTGGCGGAGTCCTTGACCAAGGCCTACCGAAAGCGGACGGTCGTGGATGGCGTGACGATCGAGGTGGAGGCGGGCGAGGTCGTCGGGCTTCTCGGGCCGAACGGCGCGGGCAAAACGACGACCTTCAGCATGATCGTCGGCATCACGCGACCGGACAGCGGGAGAATCAGCCTGGACGGTAAGGAGATCACGGAACTGCCGATGTACAGGAGGGCCCGGCGGGGAATCAGCTACCTGCCGCAGGAAACCTCGGTTTTTCGGAAATTGAGTGTTGAGGAAAATATCGATATCGTTCTAGAGGCCCTTTCGATCAACGGGGAAGAGCGAAGAAGGCTTCGAAAGACGTATTTAGAAGAACTGGGAATCGATCATCTGGCCAAGAGCAAGGCTTCTCTGCTCTCCGGCGGAGAACGGAGACGGGTGGAGATATGCAGGGCAAGGGTCATGAACCCTTTTTTCATGCTGCTGGACGAGCCTTTTGCAGGGATCGACCCGATTGCGGTTGCCGATATCCAGGGAATCATCGCGGGCTTGAAGTCAGAAGGGATCGGGATCCTCGTGACCGATCACAACGTACGGGAGACGCTCGGCATATGTGACAAGGCGTACATTCTCGACAAGGGCGTTGTCCTGGAGGTGGGAGACAAAGAGACCATTGCCTCGAGCAAGAGGGCTCGGGAGATCTATCTTGGAGAGCAGTTCGCCCTCTAGGAGGCTGTTGAAAAAGCGCTGATGCGCAGGCCGTTGAAGAACGTCCAGGTGCAAGGCGCGCGAAATCCTGAGGAATGAGGCGTACAGGGTACGCCGCAGTGACGAAGGATGAGTGGAACGCAGCAGATGGGCGCTCCTCAACGGCGTGCAAGGGGATTTGTAGAGAGCAGGGAGAAGAATGGCCTTTGAACTGAAACAGAGCATGAAGCTTGTTCAACAGCTTGTGATGACGCCCCAGTTGCAGCAAGCCATCAAGCTTCTCCAGCTCTCCCGCCTGGAACTCGTCAATATGGCGAGCCAGGAGCTGCAGGAGAATCCTCTCCTCGAGGAGACCTCCCTGGTGGATATGGAGAAATCCTCCCTGGAGGAGGATGACCGGGAGAATCAGAAGGAACCAGGGCCGGAAGAGGTCAAGGGAGAACAGGAAGGGGTCAAGGACATCAACTGGGAAGAATACATGCAGAACTACGAGTATTATCCCAGACCCCTCCCGCCGAAGGAGGACCCCGGAAGGGGCGTGGAAGCCACGCTGACCAAGAAGACGTCTCTGGTCGATCATCTCGTGTGGCAGCTCCGGTTGAGTTATCTCTCGGAGGTAGAGGTCGAGGCGGCGGAGATGATCGTCGGGAACCTGAACGACGACGGGTACCTGGATTGTTCGGTGGAGGAGATCGCCCATGCCTGCGCCATGGAGATGCCCTTTGTCGAACAAGTCCTTGCCCGGGTCCAGGAACTCGACCCACCCGGGGTGGCCGCCAGAAACCTGCAGGAGTGCCTTCTGCTGCAGGCGAAGCGGGTTGGGGTGGGGAACACGATGGTCGAGGCGATTCTCAACGATCACATGAAGGAACTCGAGAAGAGACGCTACGACCTGATCGCCAAGAAGCTTGGGGAGCCCCTGGAGGACGTACTTGCTGCGGTTCAGGTCATCACGCATCTCGACCCGAAACCGGGGAGGGCCTATACGGGCGAAGAACCGCTCTACATCATACCGGACGTGTACGTCTACAAAGTGGACGACGAGTATGTGGTGGTCTTGAACGAAGATGGGCTTCCCAAACTACGGATCAGCGGGTACTACAAGAACATCCTGGCGAAGCGCGACATGGCCGGAACCGATACAAAAGAGTATATTCAAGACAAGCTGCGATCGGCTGCATGGCTCATCAAGAGCATCCATCAAAGGCAGCGTACGATCTACAAGGTGGCGTGCAGCATCGTGAATTTCCAGAGGGAATTTCTGGAGAAGGGGATCACCTGTCTGAAGCCGCTCGTCTTGCGAGACGTGGCGGAAGACATCGATATGCATGAATCCACCATCAGCCGGGTGACCACGAACAAATACATACATACGCCGCAGGGCATACTGGAGATGAAGTATTTCTTCAAGAGCAGCATCACACAAAGAGCCGGTGAGAAGATATCCTCGGAGACGATCAAGGAGAGGATTCGTCAGATCATTGCCCGGGAAGATCCGCATAAACCGATCAGCGACCAGGAGGTCGTCAGCATCCTCAAGGCCTCGGACGTTGACATCGCGCGGAGAACCGTCGCGAAATACCGGGAGAGCCTGGGCATCTTGCCCTCCATGAAGCGGAAGAACCATTTCTAGGCCCTGCTGCGATGCAGGCCTTGGGGGGGCCGATGGGCTTTCTCAGCGGCTTGCCTGGGGGCGACGCCCCCAGCCGAGGAACCAAAGCAAAAAGGACGAATGGAACTGCGTGCAGAAACCGCACCCCTAAGGCTTCCTTGTGCCAAGCCGTTTGGTTGCCTGCACAGGACGGAGCTGGGAAGGGTGGAAGCGGCCGAGGCGCGAAAGGGATGGTGATCGGTGATGAAGATGTCAGACTTCTTGGACCCGAGAGCTGTTGTCAGTGACTTGAAGGCAGCGAACAAGAAGGAGGTGTTGGAGGAACTCTGCACGGCACTCGTCTCCCTCCATCCCACGTTGGACAGGGACCGGATGGTGGGTATTCTGCTCGATCGCGAGAGGCTGGGCAGCACCGGTGTGGGCGAGGGGGTGGCGATTCCACACGGAAAGATGGGTGATTTGGAAGGGCTCATCGCCTGCTTCGGCAGGAGCACTCGCGGCGTTGCCTTCGACGCGGTGGATGACCAGCCTGTTTCCCTGTTCTTCCTCCTTTTTGCGCCGGAAAATTCGGCCGGCGTACACCTGAAGGCCCTCGCCAAGATTTCCCGGCTTCTGAAGAGACCCTCCGTGCGCGAAGAACTTCTGCACGCGGGCTCCAAGGAGGATGTGTACGCGATTCTGACGCGAGAGGATGGGGAGGAACTCCAGGTACCTGGAAACTGATTCGTTTCTTGCGGACGACGAACAGATGCGATTGCTGATCATCACCGGGTTCTCGGGTTCGGGGAAGACCTCTGTGCTTCATGCCCTGGAGGACATGGGGTTCTTCTGCGTCGAGAACCTCCCGGTGAAGATGCTCCCCGGGCTTGTTGATTATGTGGAGCAATCGGGAGACACCGAGGAAGGGTTGGCCGTGGGCATCGATATGCGAGAAAGGTCTTTTTTGCAGGAGCATCCCCGGGTGTTCCAGACCGTCCGGGAAAGGGGCATCAAGCCGGAGGTCTTCTTTCTCGAGGCGACGACCCAGGTTCTGATACGGCGCTTCGAGGAGACCCGTCGACGGCACCCCCTGGCAGCGGATCGGACACTCCTGGAAGGCATCGAATGGGAGAAGGAACAGCTCGCCGGACTTCGACAGGCGGCTGACAAGGTCATCGATACCTCCTCCTTCAACATTCATCAGCTCCGTAACTATGTTCAGGTCCTTGGGGGGCCGTCCGAAGGGCAAGGGCAGAGACTCCAGGTCGAGATCATATCGTTCAGTTATGCAAAAGGTCTTCCCCTTCAGGCGGATCTGATCATGGATGTTCGGTTCCTGCCGAACCCTCACTATGATCCTGCGCTGAAGGATCGAGACGGCCGTGACCCGGAAGTGCAAGCATACATTCGGAAGGACCTGAAAGCCGCTGAGATCCTGGAGACATTCATTCAGATGATTGAAGAGGTGGTTGCCTTCTACGAGAAGGAGGACAGGGCCTACTTCGTTCTCGCGGTGGGATGCACCGGAGGAAGACATCGCTCCGTGGCGGTGGTCTGCGCCCTGGAGGAACGTCTTCGATTGCGAGGGGTTTCACCGAAGGTTTTTCACAGAGACACCCAGTCCGGGTGAGATCCGGCTCGCTCGAATCCGGCCGGAGATCCCGCGGATGGGCAACAGAAAGGTTGCGACATGGTTGGGCTTCTTCTCGTTTCTCACGGAAGGATCGCCGAATCGTTCCTGGAGGTTTCCCTGGAAATCGTCGGACCCGTGAAGGGTGTGCAAGTCGTCTCCTTGGCCGAACCGATCGATGAAGAAAAGGTCATGGAGGACATCCAGAAAGCACGGAAAGAGATCGACCAGGGCGATGGGATCCTCATCCTCACGGACATGTTCGGCGGTACACCCGCGAATCTCTGTTTTTCTCTCCTGGAGGATCCGATGGTCCAGGTGCTTACGGGCATGAACCTGCCCATGATCCTGCAGATCCTTTCCTCCCGAAAGGACGCAAGCCTTGCGGAACTGGCCGGCATCGCCATGCGTTGCGGTAGGGAGAATATCTATCTGGCTCGAGAGATTCTCGAACAACGGGACAAGATGTCGGATGCGAATCGCACGAATTAACCAGAGGGCGGCGCTCTCCCGTAAGAAGTTGTCATGGCCGTAAAGGAATTCACGATCAAGAATCGGCTCGGAATTCACGCCCGTCCGGCCGCCAAACTCTCGAAGATAGCGAATGAGTTCGAGAGCACGATTCGTGTGATGAAAGATGGCCTCGAGGTGAACGGAAAATCGATCATGGGCATCATGATGTTGGCCGCAGCCCAGTGGAACGTCATCCAGATTGAGGCAGAGGGCCCCGACGAGAAGGACGCCATACAGGCCCTTGGCGAGCTGATTGAGAACAAATTCGACGAGGAATAGATCGTGGCGGGGAGAAAAGAGAGAAAGATCTGGGGTATCGGTGCCGCGCCCGGCATTGCCGAGGGGAAAGCACACGTCCTGGATCTGAGAAAGACCAAGTTCACCAAGCGCTACATCCCCGCGACACAGGTGAAGAGGGAGATCAAACGGGTTCAGGGGGCGATCGAGAAATCCAAGGCGGATCTGGTGAAGATCAAGGACGCTTTGGGCCACGAGGAGATCAACGAACACGTCTACATCTTCAATTCGCACCTGATGATCCTGGAAGATCCCATGCTTCTGGACGCCGTCACCGAGATGATTTTTTCGGAGAGGAAGAATGCGGAATGGGCCCTGTATACCGCCTTCGACAACTACAAGAAGATGTTCGACACGATTGAGGACGAGTACCTGAGGGAAAGAAAGTCTGACTTCGACTACCTCAACACTTGGATATTGAAACATCTTTCCGGAAGCGATGAGGATTCCCTTCAGAATATCGACGAGAAAGTGATCCTCTTCGCCCACTACCTTTCCCCCGCCGACGCGGCCCGCATGAACCGGGAAAAGATCATCGGGTTCGTCACGGATATCGGGGGAAGCACTTCGCATACCGCGATCCTGGCGAGGGCCTTGAAGATTCCGGCTGTGGTGGGTGCGGAAAGGGCCTCTCAGCTGGTTTCGAGGGGAGACCGGGTCATTCTGGATGGCAGGGAAGGCCTTATCATCGTCAACCCGACACGGGAGTCGGCCACACAGTACCGGGAACGAGGTCTCAAGTACGACCACGTGGAGAAGGCCCTCCTCAAGGAAAGAGACCTCCCGGCAGAGACAATAGACGGTCGGCGGATCTCCCTGACCGCGAATGTGGAAATGGTGGAGGAGGTCCAAGCGGTGCGGGAATACGGGGCGGAAGGAATCGGGCTCTATCGAACCGAGTTCCTCTGTCTCGGCCAGGGGAGAATCCCGAGTGAGGCGGAGCACTTCCAGGTATACAAGAGCGTATTGGAGCAAATGGCTCCTTTCCCAGTGACCATACGCACCTTTGATTTCGGATCCGACAAATCACCCAACATCAACCACCTCCAGAAAGAAATGAATCCAGCCCTCGGGTTGCGGTCGATCCGATACTGCCTCCGGGAGACCGCGATCTTCAAGGACCAGCTTCGGGCCATCTTGCGTGCCAGCCACTATGGGAAGGCCCGGATCCTTTTCCCGATGATTTCCGGCTTGGAAGAGCTGAACCGGGCGAGGGATCTGTTCGAGGAGGCGAAAGAGGAGGTGGCGAAGAAGAACCAGGCCTTCGACCCGGAATTGGAGATCGGCATCATGGTGGAGGTGCCTTCTGCCGCCCTCATCCCCGATGTCCTTGCCAAGGAGGTGGACTTCTTCAGCATCGGCACGAACGATCTGATCCAGTATTGTCTTGCCATTGATCGGGTCAACAAGGAGGTCGCCTACCTCTATGATCCCCTCCACCCGTCCATCCTGCGGCTCTTGAAGATGGTCGTGGAGGCCGGGCACCGGCAAGGGATTCACGTCGGGATGTGTGGAGAGATGGCCTCGGATCTTCGTTATATCTACATCCTGGTCGGGTTTGGATTTGATCACCTGAGTATGGTAGGCTCAATGGTTCCGTGGATCAAGAAGGTTGTCCGCTCCATAGATTTCCAGGAGGCCCGGCAGCTGGTGGAGACCTTGCTGCAAGGCAGGGACAGCGCAGAGAACGAAAGAATTCTCTCCTCGTGGATTCAGGAGAAATCCCCGGACATCAAAGAGAAGGTTCTGAGCGCATAATTGAGTGCGCATTTGGGGCCTGAGATATCAACAATGAGCAAGTCGCTGTTAGCCCCCGGATCTTCTTTCGTTCCCTAACGGCTAACAGTGAAGGGCTGAAGACGGAAAAGGAGGAAGGGCTGATGCCGTTGACAAACTTCATGTTCACTTCAGAGTCGGTCACCGAAGGGCATCCGGACAAGATCGCGGATCAGATCTCCGATGCGATTCTGGACGATTTGATCTCCCAGGACAAGAGGTCCCGTGTGGCCGCTGAGACGCTCGTCACGACGGGCATGTGCCTGGTCGCCGGAGAGATCACGACCGAGGGATACTGCGACATTCCTGCGATCGTTCGCGAGACGATCAAGGGGATCGGGTACAACGACTCCTCCATGGGGTTCGACTGGGCGACCTGTGCAGTGCTCACCTCCATCGACCGGCAGTCCCAGGACATCTCGGTCGGCGTTTCGGAGGGGCAAGGGCTGCACGACGAGCAGGGGGCCGGCGATCAGGGCCTTATGTTCGGGTACGCTTGCGATGACACCCCGGAGCTCATGCCCATGCCGATCGTCTTCGCCCACAATATCACGCGCGGTTTGGCGGATGCGAGACGGGAGGGCCTGCTGCCGTTCCTGAGGCCGGACGGGAAGAGCCAGGTGACGATCGAATACGTAGATGCGTCTCCGAAGAAGATCAACACGGTGGTCGTGTCCACGCAGCACTCCCCCGATGTGACCCACAAGACGATCGAGGAAGGCGTGATCGAAGAGGTCGTCAAGAAGGTGTTGCCCAAGAAGCTCTTGAAAGAGGACGTGATCTATCACATCAACCCGACCGGTCGATTCGTGGCGGGCGGGCCTCACGCGGATTGCGGCGTGACGGGCAGGAAGATCATCGTGGACACCTACGGGGGCCAGGGAAGCCATGGCGGCGGCGCCTTTTCCGGGAAGGATCCTTCGAAGGTGGACCGAAGTGCTTCCTACATGGCCCGGTACATCGCGAAAAACATCATTGCGGCGGGCCTCGCGAAGCGCTGTGAAGTGCAGATCGCTTATGCGATCGGGGTGGCAGAACCTGTGTCCGTGCTCGTGAATCCTTTCCGGACCGGCAAGATCCCGACGCAGCAGTTCGTCGAGATCGTCAGAAAGCACTTCCCCCTGCAGCCGCGGGGGATCATCGAACACCTGGATCTGCTGCGCCCGATCTACAAGAAGACGGCCGCCTACGGCCATTTCGGCCGTAATGAGCCGGAGTTCACTTGGGAGCGAACGGACAAGGTGGAAGAGCTGAAACAGTACCTTCCTTGAGGGGAAGGGTGACGGCAGGACAAACGAAACAGTGAAATCGAGCGAAGGAGACAAGGGAAAGATGGAATACGACGTTCAAGATATCGCGCTGGCCGACAAGGGCAAACTCCGCATCGAATGGGCCAACCAGACCATGCCCGTTCTGAACCTGATCAAGGAAGAATTCCTGGCGAACAAGCCCCTGAAGGGGGTCCGGGTCGCTGCCTGCCTGCATGTGACCACGGAGACGGCGAGCCTGATGGACGTCTTGAAATGCGGCGGTGCGGACGTGGCCGTTTGTGCATCGAATCCCCTGAGTACGCAGGATGACGTGTCCGCTGCACTGGTCAAGCATTTCGGAATCCCTGTCTTTGCCAAGAAGGGGGAGGACGACAAGACCTACTACGAGCACATCCACGCGGTCCTGGACAAGAGGCCGCAGATCACGATGGATGACGGGGCGGACCTCGTGTCGGTCATCCACAAGGAGAAGACCGACCTGATCGATGACATCATAGGGGGGACGGAAGAGACGACGACCGGTGTGATCCGATTGCGAAGCATGGCCGAGACAGGCGTGCTGCGCTATCCGATCGTCGCGGTGAATGACGCTGAGACGAAGCATTTCTTCGACAATCGGTACGGAACCGGCCAGAGCACAATGGATGGGATTCTGCGTGCTACGAATCGCTTGATCGCGGGTTCCAAGTTCGTCGTCTGTGGATATGGTTGGTGCGGGAGAGGCGTTGCGATGCGGGCCAGGGGCATGGGAGCGAATGTCATCGTAACCGAGGTGGATTCGCTTCGGGGCCTGGAGGCGGTCATGGACGGTTACCGCGTGATGCCCATCGAAGAGGCTGCCTCAAAGGGAGACTTCTTCTGTACCGTAACCGGCGACATCCATGTGCTCCGGAAAGAGCATTTCCTGCGGATGAAGGATGGGGCCGTCGTGTGTAACTCCGGGCATTTCAACGTGGAGATTGATCTGGAAGGGCTCAGGGAAGTGACGAAAGAAAACAGGGAGATGCGGGATTTTGTGGAGGAGTACCTCCTCGAGAACGGCCGGAGAGTCTACGTCCTGGGAGAAGGGCGCCTGATCAACCTTTCGGCCGCGGAGGGTCATCCTTCGAGTGTGATGGACATGAGCTTCGCCAATCAGGCCCTTTGTGCGGCCCATTTGCTTAGCCACGCGAAAGACCTCGAGAACAAGGTATATGGCGTACCCCGCGCGATCGACGAGCGGATCGCACGGCTCAAGCTGGAATCGATGGGCGTCCGCATCGATGCCCTGACGGATGAGCAGAAAACCTACCTTGCCTCCTGGGAACAAGGGACCTGACGCGGCAGAGCCGCGAGGGTTCAGGGATCGGGGGTCAGTCCCCATCCCCGCCTGCCAACGTGACCCATTCCTGGAGTGAATCCCTGAGTCCTGGAGGGTTTCCATGATTCCGATTGTGTCGATCGTGGGCAAATCGGACAGCGGAAAAACGTTCTTGATCGAGAGATTGGTCTCAGGACTCACCGCAAAGGGATACCGGATCGCGACGATCAAGCACGATGTCCACGGGTTCGAGATGGACCGGGAGGGAAAAGACAGCTGGCGGCACAAACAGGCAGGCGCTTCGGCCGTCGTCATCTCCTCCCCGAAGAAGATCGCCATGATCCAGGATGTGGAAGAAGAAGAGAGCCTGGAAACGATACGGGATGCATGGATTCGAGATGTGGACCTGATCCTGACCGAAGGTTACAAACGGGCCGACTACCCGAAGATCGAGGTCTCCCTGTTTGCGGGTTCAAATCAATTGCTCTGCACCGAAGCGCAACGTCTCGTGGCCGTGGTGGCCAATCACGACGTCTCCCGGGATGTTCCGGTCTTTCGCGAGGCGGAGATCCCTCGATTGGTGGATTGGGTGGAAGAACGGTATATCAGGGATCAGGGATCAGGGGTCGGGGGTCAGGGCCCCGCCCCCCTTACTTGATCCCTTCGGACGGGGCTCGTGGTGTGAGCGAGAAGAGAAACTCGAGGGAGGTCGCAGAGCATGCAGGGATAGCCTGCAGCGGTGCGGTCCTCGCAGGAGGAGAGAGTCGCCGCTTCGGGCAGGACAAGGCCCATGCGATACTGGCGGGAAAGCCCCTTGTTTCCCACGTGGTCGAGACGCTGCAAGCCCTCTTCGAAGATGTGCTGATCGTGACGAATGAGCCTGTTTCCTATGAGCATTTCGACGTAACGGTGGTCTCCGACATCGTAAGAGGGGCCGGTTCGCTGGGCGGCCTGCTGACCGCGCTCGTTCACGCGAAGGCGGAGCGATGCTTCGTCGTCGCCTGTGATATGCCCTTCCTGAATCCCACTTTGATCCGGAGAATGCTCGGAAGGTGCCAAGGATTCGATGTGGTCGTGCCGGACCTGAAGGGCGAACTGCAGCCCCTTCACGCCATCTATTCCAAGAGATGCATCGGCCACATTCAGGAGCGGATTGCAGAGGGGGAGTTCCGAATCTTCGATTTCTATCCGGAGGTACTGACCTTCCACCTCGAGGAACGCGTCTGTCGGGAGGTGGATCCGGAGAACCGGAGCTTCGCGAACATCAACACGCAGGAAGAGCTGACGAGAGCGCGGCGATGGATCGAAGGCCTGGAGCAGAAAAACGATGACGGATCGGGATAACCGCCCCCCGGAGGGGCAAGGGGCCATTGGTGTGATCGGGGGAAGCGGTCTCTACGAGATGGAGGGGCTGGAGGAGGTCGCCTCGGTGAGCGTGGACACCCCTTTTGGCAGCCCGTCGGATGCGTTGATTACGGGTACCCTGGAAGGCGTGCCGATGGTCTTTCTCCCCCGACACGGGCGAGGCCACCGGATCGCGCCTTCTCACCTGAACGCCCGGGCGAACATGTTCGCCATGAAGAAACTGGGCGTCTCCCGGATTGTTTCAGTGAGTGCGGTGGGAAGCATGCGGGAGGAAATCCGGCCCGGCGACATCGTGGTGGTGGATCAGTTCTTCGATCGCACCAAGGGCCGGCCCGGCAGCTTTTTTGGGGACGGGATCGTGACCCACGTTCTTTTCGCGGATCCTGTTTGCCCGGTCTTGAGCGAGTGTCTGGTCGAGGCCGGGGTGGAGGCGGGGGCAAGGATCCACAAGGGGGGGACCTATCTGGTGATCGATGGGCCTCAGTTCTCCACGCGTGCCGAATCAAGGGTCTATCGCCAGTGGGGTGTGGACGTGATCGGCATGACCAACCTTCCTGAGGCGAGACTCGCCCGGGAGGCGGAGATTTGTTACGCCACGATGGCCCTGGCCACGGATTACGACTGCTGGCACGAGACCGAAGAGGATGTCTCCGTCGATGCAGTGCTGGCGGTCCTGCGGGACAACGTTGCCAGGGCGCAGGAGATCCTTCATGCCGCTGTCAAACGGGTCCCCCGGAACAGGGACTGCCCTTGTCCTCGCGCCCTGGAGAATGCGATCATCACGGATTCAGACCGCATTCCGACATCGGTGAAGAAGGATTTGGATATTCTTGTGGGGAAATATCTTTCCCCACAAGGTCAAAGGTCAAAGGGTGAAGGTTAAAGGCAAAAGGGGTTCTAAACGGTTTGCTTGGGGGGGGACATAATGAGCTTACTCGTGGTCGGATCTGTTGCCCTGGATTCCGTGAAGACGCCCTTCGGGGAGATAAAGGAAGGACTGGGAGGGTCTGCAACCTACTTCTCGATCGCTGCAGGGTGTTTTACGAAGGTGAGGTTGGTGGCGGTGGTGGGAGAGGATTTTCCTGCCAAGCACGTGTCGTTCTTGAAGTCCCGTGGCGTGGATTTGAGGGGACTCTCGCGGGCCAAGGGGAAGACCTTCCGATGGAAGGGTTTCTACGGCGATGACATGAACGAGGCAAAGACGCTGAGGACGGACCTGAATGTGTTCGAGACCTTCAGGCCGGAACTGCCGCCCCCGTACAGGGATACCCCCTTCGTCTTTCTCGCCAACATCGACCCGGACTTGCAGAGGAATGTGGTCGACCAGATACCGGACCCATACCTCGTGGCCTGCGATACGATGAACTACTGGATTTCTTCAAAACCGGAAGCCCTGCGCAAGACCCTTTCTCGGGTGGACATCCTTTTTGTAAACGAGGGAGAGGCCCGGCAACTGGCCGGAGGGAGCAACCTCCTGAAGGCAGCTCGGCGCCTCTTATCCATGGGACCCTCGACCGTGGTCATCAAGAGGGGAGAGTACGGAGCGCTACTCTTTCGCAAGGACAGCCTCTTCTGGGCCCCTGCCTACCCCCTCGAGACCGTGAAAGATCCTACCGGGGCCGGGGATTCTTTTGCGGGGGGCTTCATGGGCTATCTGAGTCGCCGGAAAGGGCTCACAGAGACCAGGCTGCGAAGGGCATTGATATACGGCAGCATCATGGCTTCCTTCAACGTTGAGGCCTTCAGCCTCAATCGATTGCGAAAGATCAAACGTGAGGATGTGGAACGGAGATTTCGAGCCTTCCGCGGGCTCGTTCGATTCTGATCGGTTTGGGGGCGGATGAGCCGTTCGGATCCGACTTGCTGAGGGAAAAAGTGGAGAAGCTGGGGAAATACCTGAGGGAGAATCGCGAGGCCAAAGGCATCACCCTCGAGGAGATCGAACAGGTCTCGAACATAAGCCTCACCTACCTCCGTGCCCTGGAAGCGGGGCAAGTCCACGTCCTCCCGGCTCCGACGTTCACGGTCGGGTTTCTTAGGCAATACGCCCGGTGCATCGGACTCGACCCGGAGGAGGTGGTCCTGCGCTACCGGACGGCCACCCAGGAGGGAGGAGGGCGGTTCCGGGAACCTTCGAAGGAGAAGATGGGGCGGGGGGGGAGGCGGCGGTCGATCTGGGGCCTGGGGGCCAGCCTTCTCTTCCTCGGGCTGTTGTGGGCGGCCCTCTACCCGGGCAGGGAAATGACAGAGGAGCGCGTTCGCACGATTCGTATGCCCCGGACTTCTCTTAAGGAGATCAAGAAGGAGCAGCTGAAGAGGGACCTGGGACTCCTCGAGGAGGCCCCGCCCGACGAGGCTTCCCATGAGGGAGCGGTCACGGGTATGGAGGGCCCCGACGGAGGGGAAGGGGAGGCGCAACAGGCCCTCCCGAAGACGGGTGTGGTGGAAGTCATCTTGCAGGCCCTCGAAGAGACAAAGGTTCAGATCATACTGGACAATGGTTCTCCATACGAGGAAGTGCTCGAGCCGGGAGATCGGCATTCCTGCCGGGCCAAGAAGAGGGTGAAGCTGCAGATCGGAAACGGAAGCGGCGTGAGGATCTTCTACAATGGAAAGGTGTACGAGAACCTGGGCAAGAAGGGTGATGTCGTGCACATCAGCTTCCCCCCATCGGGTGCCGGATAGCCCGCTGAAGGGTGTTTTGGGAGTGGCCAAGCATGCCACGCTATCAGGGTCCAGCCTTTGTTCTGAAGAAATGGGATCTGGGCGAGTCCGACCAGCTGGTCAGCTTCCTGTCCTCCAGTCGGGGGAAGCTGAGGGGGATCGCGAAAGGGGCCAAGCGAAGCAAGAAGAGGTTTGGCGGACTTCTTTCGCCGTTCCTGCTCGTTGACATCGAGTGTTTCGAGAACCCGAACCGTGACCTCGTAAGGATTGAACGATGTTCGCTGATTCATTACTATGCTTCCATCTACGGGGACCTCGAGAAGCTGCTCGTCGGTTGTTGCGCACTCGAGTTCCTGGAGCGCGTACTCCCGGAACGAGGCTCACAGGAAGACTGGTTTCAACTTCTGCAAAGTTCTCTGGAGTGTTTGAATCAAAGGGCGGAGACAGGCCCTCTGTTATGGGTCTTCTTCGCGAAGGCCTTGAACCTGCTCGGGCTTCAGCCTCAGTTTGGGCAGTGCATCCACTGCAGACGCCGCCTGGGCGGATCCGGAGTGTTCGGGTTTTCCGTGCCCCACGGGGGGGTCGTCTGTGGCGCCTGCATACAGAAGGGGACGGCCACGCACCGGGCCGCCTCGGACACCCTTCGGCTGCTGGATAGCTGGGTGATGCTGCCGGTCGAGGAGGGGATCTCCACGGTAGACGGGAGAAACCGATGCGTTCGTGAGGCGGCGAGAATCCTGGAGGCCTTTTTTGTTTACCATGTGGGGCGGGAGCTTCGATCGCTTCGAGTGATGAGAGAGGTCCTTGCGGACAGGAGAAAGGTCAAAGGTTAAAGGTCAAAGGGTGAAAGCTGAAAGCAGGAACAGCATGGCCGAGCAGGGGCGCCGAAAACCCTTCGATTTACTCTTCAATACGAAGACCGTCCCTTTCACCTTTGACCTTTCACCTTGAGCTAGAGGGGCTGCAACAATTGGCTGCTAGAGGGGGATGGGACAGGTGCTGGTACAAGACGTAATGCTCGAGCTGAGCAGGTTCTGGACGGAAAGGGGCTGTGTGCTTCAACAGCCCTACGATCTGGAGGTGGGGGCCGGGACGTTTCACCCGGCGACCTTTCTGGGCGTTCTGGGGCCGGAACCGTGGAATGTTGCCTACATTCAGCCTTCCAGGCGGCCTGCAGACGGTCGTTACGGCCAGAACCCGAACCGGCTGCAGCGGCACCATCAGTTTCAGGTCATCATGAAGCCGTCCCCGGATGATATTCAGGAGATCTACCTCCGGAGCCTGCAGCGGCTGGGAATCCGGATGGAGCAGCACGACATCCGGTTCGTAGAGGATGACTGGGAGTCCCCCACGCTGGGCGCTTGGGGCCTCGGTTGGGAGGTCTGGCTGGACGGCATGGAAGTCACGCAGTTTACCTACTTTCAGCAGGTGGGGGGCTTTGATTTGAAGCCGATCCCCGTGGAGCTTACCTACGGGATCGAGCGGATTGCCATGTACCTCCAGAATGTGGACAATGTCTACTCCCTGAAGTGGAACGATACGGTCACCTACGGAGACATCCAGCATCGTGGCGAGGAGGAGCACTCCTATTACAACTTCGAGGATGCGGACGTCGGGATGTTGCTGAAGCTCTTCGAGATGTATGAAGGGGAATCGAAGCGGGTCATCGAGAAGAATCGTGTGCTGCCTGCTTATGAGCTGTGCCTCAAATGCAGTCACATCTTCAACCTGCTCGACGCGAGAGGCGCCGTGGGCGTAAATGAAAGGACCCACTACATCCATCGGGTCCGAAATCTGGCGCAGGCCTGTGCGAGACGCTATCTGGGGGTCGAGGAGTCCCCATCTGAATCCTGATGGGATTGTTGACGGAAAAGAGAGGAGCGGTTTGGTGGTAGAGGATTTCTTGCTCGAGATCGGGACCGAGGAAATACCCGCTGCATTTCTTCCCAAGACGATCGAGGACCTCCGGGAAAAGGCAGGGGAACTCTTCGAGGTGAATCGGCTGCGTTACGAAACTGTGGAGACGATGGCCACGCCCCGCAGACTCACCCTGCTCGTTCGCGGCCTGGAAGAACAACAGGGCGACTCCGTGCAGGAAATCTCCGGACCGCCCCGTTCCGTCGCCTTTGACGAGGAAGGCTCCCCCACCAAGGTCCTGGAGAAGTTCTGCGCGAAACACGGGGTCACGCCCGCGCAAACATCGATTGTGGAGAAGCCGAAGGGGGAATATGTCTTTCTGCGGAAGGCAGAGGCCGGCAGAAGGGCGGTGGAGGTCCTTCCGGAAATCCTTCCCGCCTGGATCGTGGCCCTCCCGTTTCCCAAGTCCATGCGATGGGGGACCCAGGACATTCGGTTCGCCCGTCCGATTCGGTGGATCGCCTCCCTGTACGGCAAAGAGACGGTCGTCTTCCGGGTGGGAAATCTGGCGAGTGCCGCGACGACGCGCGGCCACCGTTTCCTGGGGGATCCGAGCCCGATTCCCATCGAGCCGTTGGCGGACTACAGGGAGATCCTGGAAAAGAACAAGGTTGTGGTGGACCCGGAAGAGAGACGCAGACGCATTCTCGAACAGGCAAGGGGGCTGGCTGCCGAAGTGGGGGGAGAACTCCTCGAGGAAGAGGATCTCATCCAGACCCTGGTGTTCATCACCGAGTATCCCGTGGCGGTTCGGGGGACCTTTCACGAACGCTTTCTCTCGTTGCCGCAAGAAGTCCTGATCGCCCCGATGAAGGGCCATCAGAAGTATTTTGCCGTGAAGAGGGCCGACGGAGACGGGCTTCTCCCGTACTTTGTGACCATCGCCAACATGGAAGCCCCGGACATGTCGCTCGTCGAGCGAGGAAACGAAAAGGTTCTGACCGCCAGGCTCGAGGACGCCAAGTTCTTTTTCGAAGAGGACACGAAGAGGCCTCTCGAGCGATACGTGGACTCGCTGAATCAGGTGATCTATCACAAGAAGCTTGGGACTTCCTTCGCCAAGGTCGAAAGGATCGAGGCGTTGGCCGGGTTTCTGGGGGAGCGGCTCTGCCCGGAAAGGCAGACGGTCCTTCAGCGGGCGGCCCGGCTCTGCAAGGCTGATCTGGTCACTCAACTGGTCGGGGAGTTCCCTGAGCTGCAGGGAACCATGGGCGGGATCTACGCCGCCCGATCCGGCGAACCGGAGGAGGTTGCGCAGGCAATCCGCGAGCATTACATGCCCGTCTCTGCGGAAGACGACCTGCCGGAAAGCCTCGAAGGGGCCGTGCTCAGCCTGGCCGACAAGATGGACACGGTGGTCGGCTTCTTCGGCATCGGGTCTCCGGTCAGCGGGACTTCGGACCCCTTCGGCATGAGGAGAAGGGCCATCGGTATCCTCCGGGTGCTCCTGGCCAAGAACCTGGAGGTGTCCCTGCCGGAATGGGTTGGGAGGGGCCTGGAGGTCCTCGGTGGGTTGGTGAAGAAGGAGCAGGAGGCGGTGAAGCAGGAGGTCGTTGATTTCTTTCGCCTGCGTTATCAGCAATTCCTGCTCGCGAAAGGCTTCCCTCACGACACGATCGAAGCGGTGCTCTCCCGTTCCTTCGAGAACGTCCCGGACCTGTATCGTCGCGTCGAAACCCTTCACAAGATGCGTTCGGAACCGGATTTCGAGAACCTCATTCTCGGGTGCAAGCGGGCCGTGAACATCCTGCAGCAGGCCGGGAAGGACTACGGCTATACCGGGCCGGGAAGACCCCTGCGGGCGGAGGACCTGGAGAAAGAGGCAGAGAAGGCGCTCCTTGCATCTACTGAGCAGGTGGGAAAAGAACTGGCGGGTCTCGGGTCAGGGGAATACCATAAGGTGCTCCAGGGGCTGGTGGGGCTCAAGGGACCGATCGACCGCCTCTTTGACGACGTCATGATCCTGGTCGACGACGAGCGGACGCGGGAGAACAGGTTGAGTTTATTGAAGAATGTTTCTGATCTTTTTCAGTGGTTTGCAGACTTTTCCAAGATTTCACTTTAAGGGAGGCAACTGCATGGTTTCTTCGAAGAAGAACGTCTATTTCTTTGGCGCGGGGAAGGCGGACGGTCGGGCCGAATGGAAGGAACTGTTGGGCGGAAAGGGGGCGAACCTCGCGGAAATGACGAACCTGGGCATTGTTGTCCCGGCCGGGTTCACCATCACCACGGAGGTCTGCACCGCATACTACAAGAACAAGAGGCGATATCCTGCAGGCCTCGAAGGCGAGGCCCGAAGGGCGATGGCAAGGGTCGAGAAGATCATGGGCCTTCGCTTCGGGGACCCGACGAATCCGCTTCTGGTTTCGGTCCGCTCCGGGGCCCGGCAGTCCATGCCCGGCATGATGGAGACCGTGTTGAACTGTGGCCTGACGAGCAAGACGATACCCGGGCTGATCGCCAAGACGAAGAACCCTCGATTCGTCTACGACGCCTACCGAAGACTGATCATGATGTACTCAGATGTGGTCATGGAAAAGGCGGCCGGCGTCGAGCCTCAGGAGGGGGAGGGGATCCGCCATCTCCTGGAAGAAGAAATGGACCGCATGAAAGAGGCGAGGGGGGTGAAGGATGATGTGGAGCTGGATGCGGACGATCTGAAGGAGTTAACGGAGATCTTCAAGAAGAAGGTGAAGTCCGTGCTCGGCAAGCCCTTTCCGGACGAGCACTACAAACAGCTCTGGGGCGGAATCGGTGCGGTCTTTCAGTCCTGGAACGGAAAGCGCGCCATCGCCTATCGCCGTATCGAGGGGATCCCGGAGGAATGGGGAACGGCCGTGAACGTCCAGGCCATGGTGTTTGGAAACACGGGCGACACTTCCGCGACGGGTGTTGCCTTTACACGGAATCCGGCAACAGGGGAGAAGGTATTCTACGGCGAGTGGCTGCCGAATGCGCAGGGTGAAGATGTGGTCGCAGGCATCCGGACGCCGAGGCCCCTGAACAAGAAGGGTAAGACAGAGGAGAACAGGCGTCTCCGTTCCCTGGAAGAGGCGATGCCGAAACTCTATCGCCAACTCGACGGGATTCGAGAGAAGCTCGAGAAACACTACAAGGACATGCAGGACATCGAGTTCACCATAGAGGATGGTCGCCTCTGGATGCTTCAGACCCGAACCGGGAAACGAACCGGGCCGGCCACGATTCGAATGGCCGTGGAGATGGCCAAAGAACGTCTCATCGATCGAAAAGAAGCGATCATGCGCGTCAAGCCGGATCATCTGGACGAGTTGCTCCACCCGATGATCGATCCGGCCGAGGAGAAGAAGGCAACCTTGCTCGCCAAGGGACTCCCCGCCGGACCGGGTGGAGGGACCGGGCAGATCGTGCTCACAGCGGATCGTGCGGAGCAATGGGCCAAAGAGGGGAAGCGGGTGATCCTGGTTCGGAACGAAACCTCTCCCGAAGATGTCCACGGCATGCACGCAGCCGAGGCGATCCTGACCGCAAAGGGCGGGATGACCAGCCACGCGGCCCTGGTGGCAAGAGGTTGGGGCAAGTGCTGTGTAGTGGGCTGCGGGGCCCTGGCGATCGACGACAAGGCCCGCCGTGTTGAAGTCCACGGAAAGACACTGAAGGAAGGGGACTGGATTACGCTCAACGGGACCAAAGGCTATGTGTACAAAGGTTCTCTTTCCCTGTTGCCCGCAGACCCGGAGAAGAACAAGGACTACCGGGAGCTGATGCGATGGGCGGACAAGGAGCGCAGGCTGGGGGTCCGCACGAATGCGGAGCGGCCGGAGGACGCCGTCGCTGCGATACGATTCGGCGCACAGGGAATCGGCCTATGCAGGACCGAGCACATGTTCTTCGATCCGGAGCGCATCCAGGCCATACGGGAAATGATCGTGGCCGACACCGAGGACCAGAGGCGCAAGGCGATCATGAAGCTCCTGCCTTTCCAGAGAAAGGATTTTCAGGGCATCATGGCCGCCATGGAGGGATACCCCGTAACGATTCGGCTCCTCGATCCTCCGCTTCACGAGTTCGTCACCCTGGACAAGCACCAGGTCAAGGAACTGGCGGCTGAGCTAGGGCTCTCCGAGAAGTCCCTGTCCGCACGCGTTGCCCAACTCCACGAGCTGAACCCGATGCTCGGTCATCGGGGGTGTCGGCTGGGGATCACATATCCTGAGATTTCCGAGATGCAGGCGAGGGCGATCTTCGAGGCCGCGGCGGCGTTGACGAAGAAGAAGAAGAAGGTGTACCCGGAGGTCATGATTCCGCTCATCGGCACGGCCGAAGAGTTCGTGAATCAGAAGGACATCGTGGAGAGGGTGGCACAAGAGGTACGGAAGAAGACCGGAATCAAGTTCCCCTACATGATCGGGACGATGATCGAGATTCCGCGGGCCTGCCTCGTGGCGGACAAGATAGCTGAAGACGCGGAGTTCTTCTCTTTCGGAACAAATGACCTTACCCAGACCACCTTCGGGTTCTCGAGGGACGATATCGGTTCTTTCTTGCCCGACTATCTTGACAAGGGGATCCTTCCGGAAGACCCGTTTCAGTCTCTCGATGTAGAGGGGGTGGGCTTCCTTGTCGCCACCGGGGTGCGAAAGGGCCGGGCGACCAACCCCAAGCTGAAAGTGGGCATTTGCGGGGAGCATGGGGGAGACCCGAAATCGATCGCTTTCTGCCATGAAGTGGGGATGGACTACGTGAGTTGCTCGCCCTATCGAGTTCCAATCGCACGGCTTTCTGCCGCTCAGTCGGCCATCCGGGAGTCGAGGAGCAAGAAGAAGAGATAACCTATTGTTTCGGTTCTATTTTATCGGGCCGAGACCTGGATCGGTAAGAGTTTCTTAGGGGGGCGCAATGCCCCCCCCTTTCTTTTAGTGCGCCGGGCATCTGAGTTCCTGGGCCGCCACGGCATCGAGGGATGATGGGACACTACATTTAGTGGCTGATTTGAGGGTTACACCGTAGCTTGTATTTTTCGCTTTACAATATCGCCTAAAAGATCTATATTTGCGTGGAAATCCTCGTGGAAGGGGTCAGTTTCATGCAGATGAAATGCCTAAAGCTTCATGGTTTCAAGTCCTTCTGTAAAGAGACAGACATCCTGTTTTCTGATGGCACTTCAGCGATTGTCGGTCCGAATGGCTGTGGAAAGAGCAATGTGGTGGATGCCCTGCGGTGGGTCCTCGGCGAGCAGAGCCCGAAGAGGCTGCGCGGGAAGAACATGGAGGAGATCCTCTTCGGAGGAAGCGAGCAGTTCCCTCCGGCGAGCATGGCCAAGGTTTGCCTCGTACTCACGCAGAAGGACAGGGGATTCCCCCATCCCTACTCGGAGTTCGAAGAGCTCTCCATAGAACGCATTTACTACCGCGGCGGTGAGAGCGAGTACCGAATCAATCGAATGCCCGCTCGTCTGAAAGACATCATTGATCTGTTCTCGGACACGGGTACCGGCACCCGGGCCTATTCGATCATCGAGCAGGGGTACATCGGGGAGATCATCAGCGCGGGTCCGGAACGGAGGAGGCTCTTCATCGAGGAAGCCGCGGGAATAGTGAAATACAAGAGGAGGAAGAACTCCGCCCTGCGGAAGATGGAGGCGACCGAAGAGAACCTTCGCCACATCGAGGCGATCCACTTCGAGATCAAGAGGCAGATGAATGCGCTGAACCGGCAGGCCCAGAAGGCCCGGCAGTATCAGAGGCTCAAGGAAGACATTCGAAGGCTGGACTGCACCCTCGCGTTTCGACAGTATCATGCGCTCGTAGACCAGGAAAGGTCTGAACAGGCGATCAAGGGGGAGGGGGAGCAGAAGGCGGCAAGACTCGTTGCTGAGTTCAGCCGGGAAGAGGCGGAAATTGAGGAGATCAGGGCGGATCTCATCCACGAGAATCGCGAAATGGGGGAGAAGAAGGAAAAGCTCCTCGTGCAGGTTCAGGAATTGAACCGGATCGAGAACAAACAAGTATACTTAAGACAGAGCCACCAGGAACTGCAGAGAAAGCGGGCAGAGGACGAGAGACAGATTGCGGATACCCGGGTGCGACTCGAGGAGGCGGACCGGGAAGGGACGGAACTGACGGCGAAGATCGACGAGCTTTCCAGTCGAGGCAAATGGGTTGAGGCGAATGTAGGCGAGGAACGAGAGCGCTGCCGGGCCATCCTGACGCAGGAAAAGGAATTACAGGCGAGGATCGATTCGGTCAAGGACAACCTCTTTGCCTGCATGACCAAGAAGGCTGGGCTCAGCAACAGGCAGCTGGCGATTCAGGAGAAGAGCAAAGACCTGGAGCAGCGAAAGGCCCGGGGAGAGGATGAGATCCGAGCCATGGAGAGCGAGGACGAGGTGTTCTCCTCCAGGCAGAGGGAACTCGAAGAGACACTCAAGGGGTGGAAACGGAAGAGAGGACTCTCGTTGCTGGAACGCGTTGCCCTGGAGGTCCACCAGAGGCAGCTGAAGGGGGAGTTCGGCACGTTGTCGGAGGCGATCGAGCGGCTGCAGGAGGACCTCAACCGAAAGAGATCCCGACTCGTTTCTCTGCAGGAATTCCAGGAGAACTACGAGGGGCTTCAAGATGGCGTCAGGGCGGTGATGTGCAAGCGCAAGGAGGAAGAGAGGCTGAAGAAGGGAATTCGAGGCATGGTGGCCGACGTGCTGGAGACCGAGCCCGAATACGAAATGGCCCTGGAGTCGGTTCTCGGAGACAAGCTGCAGTACATCATCGTGGAGGAGCAAGAGTACGGATTGCAGGCAATCGAGTACTTGAAGGCACAGACCCTGGGCAGGGGAAGCTTTATCCCGCTGCAGCTGAGAGCAGGCGCGGAGCGGGATGTGTATGGCGGTTCCGTCCCCGGAACCCCCCTCATCGATGTCGTCAAGGTGAGGGAAGAGTACCAGGAAATCGCCCAACACCTCCTGGGAGATGTCGTCATAGTGCCGGATCTGGCGTCCGGATTGGATCTCTGGAGGAACAACGGGCATTTCAAGCGGATTGTTTCCAAAGATGGAGATTTGATCGACCCGGAGGGCGTGATCTCCGGGGGAAAGACGAACGGGTCCGGCCATACGGTCCTCAAAACGAAGAGAGAAATCAAAGAGTTAGAGAAAGAAGTGGGTCGTCTGGAGGAGGCATACCGGTGCAAGAAAGAGGAAGCGGATGCACTCCTCCGAAAGATCCGATTCAATGAATCGGATCTGGAAAGGGTTCAACAGGATCTTTACCGGCTCGACATGGAGATCCTGCGGGGGGAAAAGGACGCCCAGCAGATTGCCGAGAACCGGAAGAGAGACCTCCAGCGAAAGGCGGTCCTCGAGGCGGAGGCCTCGCAACGAAACCTCGAACTGGAAGGACTGAAGACGGAGGCGGAGCAACTTGCAAGGGAGGAGCAGGAGCTTGCGGAGCAGCAGTCATCCAGAGAGGCAACCCTATCGGAGCTGAGTCGTCAGATCCAGGAGTGGGCGGCCGAGAAAGAACTGGCCCAGGACGATCTGAATCGTCTGGAGATAGAGCTCCAGGTGATCTGGGAGAAGCGATCCGGCTTGTACACGCACAAGCGGCAAATCGAGCAGAGGATTCAGACGATAAGCACCTACCTGGTCGAGAAGGAACGAGATTCGGAGGAGGCCCTGCAGAGGATGCACGGCATGGAGAAGGAACTCGAGGAGAACGAACAACGGATCGCCGCCCTCGAGCAAACGAGGGTCGAGGCCGAGGAGGCCCTGGCCGGCATCAACGAGAGAGTCCATGCGCAGACCTCCTCGCTCGAACGGAAGGAAGCGGTTGCCAAAGGATTGAAGGGGGAGCTCGAAACAACCCGCCACGAGCAGGACGCCCTCCAGGTGAGACTCGTGGAACTCGGGCTGAAGAAGAAGAACTTGGAGGATCAGGTATGGCAGCGACACCGGGTCGACATGACGGCCGAACCGGAGTTGGAGCTTTCGGAAGAGGCGGATGAGGAGATCGAGCCGCAACTGGAGAAACTCTATGCCTCTCTTGAGAGAATCGGGGAAGTGAATCCCACGGCCATCGAAGAGTTCGAGAGTCTGCAGCAGCGACATCAGTTCTACCAACATCAGTTCGAAGACCTCAAGAACTCCCTCGAGGCGCTGAAGAGGCTGATACGGAGGATCAATCGAATCACCAAGACCCGATTCCTCGAGGCCTTCGAACGGATCAACGAAAGATTCCAGAAGATTTTTCCCCAACTCTTCAAGGGGGGGAAGGCATTTCTCCAGCTGGACAACCCCGACGATCCGCTGGAATCGGGGGTCGACATGGTTGCCCAACCGCCGGGCAAGAGGCTGCAGAACATCAATCTGCTCTCCGGTGGCGAGAAGTCCCTGGCGGCCCTTGCCCTGGTGATTGCCATCTTTCAGTACAAGCCCAGCCCGTTTTGCGTGCTGGACGAGGTGGACGCCGCCCTGGATGACGTGAACATAATGCGATTCACGGAGATCCTGAGAGAGATCGCGGATCTCTCTCAGTTCATCCTGATTACCCACAACAAGGAGACGATGGGGATTGCAAACCAGCTCTACGGCGTCACGATGGAATCCCCCGGCATTTCGCAAATCGTATCCGTCAAAATGAACTAGTCTTCAAGCCGACGTTTCGACCCATTGAACGGTTATGGATCAAATCTTCGCATCCCTCCAACCGGCACGGGAGAGTATTCTTCGTTTCCTCGGCCTGGAGGAGACCGTTTCCGATGTCTGGCTCTGGGCAAGTTTGGGATGCTGCCTCTTCCTGCTGATCTATTTGCCGGTCTGGTTCCTGGTCCGGAGGCGGCGGACGAAGAGGTCCGTCCCTCGCGATCCCTCATCTTTGGGGGACGCGGAGGGTGAATCGGTTCCGGCCGATGGGCCCGTATCAACCACGCCTGTGACCGCTCCCCAAACCGCAACCAGCCCGGAGGAGGGCATCCTCCCGCCCGCGCCCGCGGCAGAGGAACCCCCAGAGAGCCTTCTCGAGCGGCTCAGGGGGCGGCTGGCGAAGACCCAGGACCAGTTGATCGGACGCCTGGATCAGATCTTCCTCCGAAGCGGGGCCGGGGAACGGGACCTGCTCGAGGATCTGGAGGAAGTCCTCATCACGGCGGATCTGGGCGTGAAAACGAGCTACGATCTTCTGGGAGCGGTTCAGAAAGAATTTGACAACAAGCCTTTGGGGCCGGTCGAGTTGAAGGCTGCGCTTCGGCAGAAGATTGGCTCCATGCTGGAAGTCCGGGCCCCGGCCTTTGAGCCCGAAAGGGCCAAGCCCTATGTGATCATGGTGGTAGGGGTAAACGGGGTTGGAAAAACGACGTCCATCGGGAAGCTGGCCTCCCATTTGAAGGACAACGACCGAAAGGTCATGCTCGTGGCGGCGGACACGTTCCGGGCGGCAGCCATCGAGCAGCTGCAAATCTGGTCGGATCGTGCGGCCACGGATTTCGTGAAGCACAAGCCGGAATCAGACCCTTCTGCGGTTGTCTACGACGCGTTGCAGGCGGCGAAATCGAGGGGCACCGACCTCGTGATCGTGGATACGGCGGGTCGACTGCACACCAAGGCCAACCTGATGGAAGAGCTCAAGAAGGTGAAGCGCATCATGTCCCGGGAACTCGAGGGGGCGCCGCACGAGGTTTTTCTCGTTGTGGACGCCACGACTGGACAGAATGCAATCAATCAGGCGCGCGTGTTTCATGAAGCCCTCGGGGTGACGGGCATCGTTTTGACGAAGCTCGACGGCACAGCGAAGGGAGGGGTGATCGTCGGCATCGCAAACGAGCTTCAACTCCCGGTCCGATTCATCGGGATCGGGGAGCGTGTGGAGGATCTGAGAGCGTTCGATGCGGATCTGTTCCTGGAGGCGATTTTCGGCGAGCCGGATAAGGGATGGGTGCAGTGAATCAGCCCTTTTTTCATACGGATACGGGCTGATTGACATTGAAGAGAGGAATTCCTAGTATGCTTTAGGTGTTTCTACCACAAGAACACAAGGAAACATGATTATGACCCTGGAGAATCTGGAACGTCTGGAGGAACGGATCACCACGCTGACCGAAAAATTCGTCGAGTTGAAACAGAGCCACGAACAGGCGCTGGGCGAGTTGTCGGTTCGGGACCAGAGAATCGATCAGCTGAACGACAAACTGAAGGAATTTCAGAAGACAAAGGTCCAGATTCATTCGAAAATCGAAAATATCCTGAAACGATTGGAAGGCCTCAAGGTACAGTCGGAAAAATAGGTTTCTAGGAAGAATAGGGGTTTTTCCAACCCTTTCTTGAACACGGGGGGATCCGTTCTGCAGAAAGAGGCATCCCAGAAGAAGGTATTCGATATCAACGTCTTGGGTCAGGTTGTCCGACTCAAGCACGACGATCCAGACTACGTCAAGCGACTTGAGGAGTTCGTCAAGGAGAAGCTCAAGGGCATACAGACACAACCGGGCGTCACGAGTCTTCAGGCGGCTGTTCGGCTCCTTCTCCTCCTTGCGGATGACTACTTCAGTGCCCTGAAAGAGAAGGAAGCCATCCAGGAGAACGTAGACAGCAAAACAAGGGAGATGATTGATTTTCTCGACAGGAATGCCGATCTCTTTGAGAACGGCTGATTTAAAAACGTCAAGGAGGTAAGGAAGAAAGCGGATAGATGTTAACGAGGGCATTTGGATCTATAAAGGGTCTTGCTTATTTACTTGATCATCCCTGGTTCTTGCGGTGGATCATGCCGTGGGCGGTGATGCTGGGGCACGAAGGATCCCCTGCGGAATCGCGAATCGGGGAAGATGACAGGAGATTGCCTCGTTTACGGATGCATGAGATTTTTCGGGGGTCTTGGACCGCCGTCATTCGGCAAGAACAAGACGAACGCCTTTGGCATAATTGGCATAAAGGGATGTCTGCCTGCCAAGAAAGGCAAGGAGATCTCGATCGAAAAAACGACCTCATGAGAACGCATAGGGGATCCTTCTTGCGAACCCTTCTCATGCCTGTAGAGGAGAGCCCCTCACCGAGGCGATCCACGAAGTAAGAACCCTTTCCGAACAAGCCCTGCCCATCGATCCGCCTTCGCCGGCGACCGCGGCCTTGGTCGTGGAACAATTAACATGCATCCTTCGAGTTCGCGTCTGAGAGCTTCGGAGTGATGTCGTCGCGAAGGATCTGAGATGGCACCACGGGATTAACTCGTGGGACTCCTATCCGCACGGAAAACCCCTACGTCCAGTACCTGGGAGGTGATTGCCTTGTTATCTTCATCCGTATGGATCGTTTTACTGCTCGGCCTGGCAGGGTTCGGTGGCTTCTTCGGGGGGAATTGGTACAGAAAGAAGATGCAAGAATCGAAGCTTTCGTCTGCGGAGGAGCTTTCCACCAAGATTTTGGAGAATGCAAAGAAAGAGGCGGAAACGATCAAGAAGGAAGCGAAGATTCTTGCGAAAGACGATATGCTGAAGGCTCAGGCGGAGTCCGACAGGGAGGCGAGGGACAGGAGAGGGGAGCAGCAGAAAACGGAGAAGCGGCTCCTTACCAAAGAAGAAAACCTCGAGAAGAAAATGGATCTCCTGGACAAGAAAGAAATCGAGGTCGGCAGGAGGGAAAAAGGGGCGAGCAAGAGAGAGAAGAACCTCGACGAACAGGGTTCTCAACTCCGGAAGCTGCAGGAGGAAGCGCAGTTGCGCCTGGAGAGAGTGGCCGAGATCAGCAAAGACGAGGCGAAGAAGGAGCTGATGGACTCGTTGGTCGAAGAGGTCAAGCACGAATCGGCCAAGCAAATCAAACAGATCGAGGATGCCACGCGAGAAATAGCGGACAAGAAGGGAAAGCTCATCCTGGCGCTGGCGATCCAGCGGTACAGTGGCGACTACGTGGCGGAACGAACGGTATCCATCGTGAACCTGCCGAATGACGAGATGAAGGGGAGGATCATCGGGCGGGAAGGTAGGAATATTCGAGCTCTCGAAGCGGCTACGGGCGTGGACCTGATCATTGATGACACGCCCGAAGCGGTGCTCCTTTCAGCCCATAACCCGATTCGGAGAGAGATCGCTAAGGTGAGCCTCGAAAGGCTCATATCAGACGGCAGGATTCATCCGGGGAGGATCGAGGAGATCGTCAAGAAGGTGGAAGAGGAGATGGAGGAGAACATCCGGGAGATCGGGGAGCAAGCGACCTTCGACGTCGGTGTCCACGGCATCCATCCGGAAATCATCAAGCTCCTGGGGCGACTCAGGTACCGGACGAGCTTCGGGCAGAACGTGTTGCAGCACTCGATCGAATGCGGATTTCTCTGTGGCATCATGGCAGCGGAATTGCGCCTCGATGTGAAAGAGGCGAAGAGGGCCGGGTTGCTGCACGACATCGGCAAGGCCGTGGATCACGAGGTCGAGGGGTCGCACGCGATCATCGGTGGGGATCTGGCGAAGAAGTTTGGAGAGAGTGCAGGCATCGTGCATGCCATCGCGGCCCATCACGAAGAGCTGAAGCTGGAGTCTGTGCTCCCCCTCCTCGTTCAGGCGTCGGACGCCCTGTCCGGGGCCCGTCCCGGAGCCCGCAAGGAGATGCTGGAAACGTACGTGAAGCGACTCGAGGATCTGGAGAGGATTGCAGGGTCCTTCGTCGGCATTGAGAAGTCGTATGCGATCCAGGCCGGAAGGGAGATCCGAATCATGGTGGAGAGCGGTAGGGTGACGGACGCGGAGTCCGTGGTGCTTTCGAGGGATATCGCGAAGAAAATCGAGAGTGAACTGAGCTACCCGGGCCAGATCAAGGTGACGGTCATTCGAGAGACCCGGTCGGTCGAGTACGCTAAATAGAAAGAATCGATGAACATTCTTCTGATTGGAGACATATTCGGCAAGGGCGGCAGAAAGGTGGTCCGGCACGTCCTTCCTCGGGTTGTGGACCGCGAGTCGGTCGATCTGACGATAGCAAACGTGGAAAATGCCTCGAGGGGACTCGGGGTGTCCCGCGATGCGGCCCTGGAGCTGAAGAACGCCGGCGTGCAGGTCATGACCTCCGGGAACCACATCTGGAAGAGGCCGGGTGCGGCGGAACTCTTGGAGGAAGAGCCTTTTCTGGTTCGTCCGGCAAACTACCCTCCGAGCGTTCCTGGAAGAGGCAGCGTTGTCTGGGAGAGCAACCTGGGCGTCAAAGTGGGTATCCTCAACCTCATGGGGCGTGTCTTCATGGAGCCCCTCGATTGTCCGTTCCGGACAGGGGAGGTGCACATCAGCCGCCTCCGGGAAGAGGGGGCCCAACTGATTGTCCTGGATTTTCACGCCGAGGCCACGTCCGAGAAGCTGGCCTTGGCCTGGCACCTGGACGGGAGAGTCTCTGCCATCGTGGGAACACATACACATGTCCAGACTGCGGATGAGCGGATTCTCCCCCAAGGCACCGGGTATATAACGGACGTGGGGATGACGGGAGGGCAGGACTCGGTGATAGGCGTCAAGCCGAAGCCGGCGATCGACAGTTTCCTCATGGGCGTGCACCAGAGACTCGAGCCGTCCTTGAAGAACCTGGCACTCAACGGGGTCGTGATGACGATCTGCGAGAAATCTGGAAAATGCGAGAACATTCGAAGGGTAAGCGAATATCTCGACCCAGCGGAAACTTAGCGCGAGAGCGTGCATCAAACACATTGGGGCTCCAAGAGATGGATGGAACAGGTTGCATGGCCCTCATGAAAGCGGTCTTTAGAAAATAATTGCAGGTTTACTAGGTTTTTTTCTGGTTTTGGCTTAAAAGCGGTTGACAACGTTTGGCTGTGTGAGTATATTGACGGATTGCAAGTTGGTAACAAACAAAAAACGTTACCTTCGCTCTTTGACAACTGAATAGTAGTAGGCAAGCCTAGGAGGAATTCTTGAAGATGAGCCTCAAAGAGGTTTATTTTACCATCAATCAAAGAGTTTGATCCTGGCTCAGAACGAACGCTTGCGGCGTGCCTAACACATGCAAGTCGAACGAGAAAATCTTGCTTGCAAGATGAGTAAAGTGGCGCACGGGTGAGTAACGCGTGGGTAATCTACCTTTGGGACAGGGAT
>JAQYVQ010000478.1 GCA_030145435.1 Syntrophobacteria bacterium
CCAACTTCTCATCCAGAACTTGCGGCCCGGGCTTGAACCGCTCTTCCAAGCATCTCAGCCGGGGGAGATCCGCCATTCCATCGCGGACATATCCAATATTCAGAGGTTGCTTGGGTTCCAGCCGGAGGCGAATCTCTCGGAGAAGATCTCCGAGGTCATCGCATGGAACGAGAAAGAGGAGGCCGGTTAGAACCGACGGCCGAAAAGAGAAGGACGTACGCGTTTACGGAGGTACGACTTCGGGCGTGACAGCGTCGGGGGAGGATTCACCTTCCTCCTGGGAGTCAGGGATCTCATATATCCGGATCGTGTCGCCCCCGGTCGATCGGATTCTCTCCGCCACTTTGAAGGCGTCCTGGTAATGGAAGAGGAATTCGAAGGTCAAATAGGGTGTCGCCGCCCCTGAATTGGGAAACTCGGCTATCGGATCGCTCTGTTCCGTGATCCTCTTCACGATGGAAAGCCTCTGGGAGTACTTCTCGTTCTTCAGTCCGATTTCTTCCAACAACTCCCAGGCCAGAGGAATGTAGTCCACCACAAGATACCTGTAGCCCGCCTCTCGGTCCAAAGAGAGTTGTTGCTCAGAGGCGGGGCTCTCCTTGCAGTTGTGTCTCCCCAGATAGGACCGGAAGATATCTGCGCTGGTCGTCAGCACCTTGGCGTTCAACCCCTTGAGATGCTCGGAGGCTGCCGGGTAGCCGAAGGAATATCTGCCTGCCTTGACGGCAGCCGAAAGGCCCGATGCAAGTGTAGCGAGAAAGAGAAGGGCTACGATGGCCTGACGCCACCGCTCGCGGCCGATGTTGTCCCTTTCCCCGGATTTTCCCTCGAACAGCTTGTCAAGGAAGAGCCCGCGGGCGACCAGGATTGCGATGATCGGGAAGGTTATGCTGTAGTGTCGGGCGCAGT
Organism: Syntrophobacteria bacterium; assembly: GCA_030145435.1. Taxonomy (GTDB): domain Bacteria; phylum Desulfobacterota; class DSWW01; order DSWW01; family DSWW01; genus S015-6. The sequence continues at coordinate 910 of JAQYVQ010000478.1, forward strand.
GATAAACCTGCATATGCAAGTAGATGATCGGCACGAAAAGGCACGAAAGGACCACGAGGTCGCCCACATGTCTTCTCCACAGGCTCCTCAGGACTCCCAGAAGGAGAAAGACGGTGTAGAATATACCGTTGAAACGGAGACTGATGTCTGGAAAGATCAGGAGATCGGAGACCTTGAATCCGCTGACGGGGAGGGTGTCGACAAATCGGGCGGCCGCTGCTGCTTGTGCGATGATAAAATGCTTTCCCAGGAGTTGAAAATACCCGGGGAAGGGCATGGAGGTGCATTCCTTCCAGAGGAGGACGCGGAGCAGGAGGTAGGGGAGTCCGAAGGCAAATATGGGAATCAGAACAAAGGCGTGGAGGGTGCCCAGGCGCACCAGGGTCCAGAGGAGACGGATGGGGAGCCTTGAGAACTTCTTCGGGGGGAGTTTTTCAACCCATGGGGGGGCCTCCCTCAGAAGCAGATGTGCCTCCAGAACATAGAGAATGATCAGCATGGCAAGCCAGCGGTCGCTGGCGGTCACGGCCAGGCCCCAGAAGAAGCCGCACAGAGCAATCCAGAAGAGCGCGCGCAGGGCCGCCCAGTCGGCTGTTCTCTCCTCGGGCGCTTTTTCACGGCTCTTCATATAGAAGATGAAAGACAACAAAAGGAAGAAGGTGCTGTCCGCCTCGGGGAAGAAATTCCTCGAGTAGTAGACATGAACGCCCATAAGGGCGAGCAGAGCCGTGGCTGCCAGGGAGCCGCGGGGACCATACAGCTTCCGGTAGAGAAGGAGGAGGGCGGGTAGGGACAGGATACCGAAGAAGGCAGAGACCATGTTCCCTATGTAGGGCCGATAGCCCGCAAAGAACACAGGGATTGCGCCCAGAAGGTTGTGCAAAGGACGACCCATGATCATCGGTTGTCCTTCTGCCTGACGAAAGAGGCTCATAAGCTCGGCGCCGAGCTGTTCCGGTGGGTTCTGGATCCAGACAGGGAGGGATTCGGCCATCAGGGAGGCGATCTCGCAATACCACCACGCCCCCAACATGTAGCTGCCCTGGTCGACGAAGAAAGGTCCGGTCTTCTCGAGTCCGGAGAAGCGGAGAACGCCGCCCAGGGCCATGAGAAGGACGAGCCCCGCAAGTACTTTCTGGTTGCTGGAGAGCCTTCCCAAGAGGCGATGGCCGGTTTTGCTTTCTGACATGGGTATCCTTTATACGTGACCTGTCGGCAGGGCGTCAAGGAATGAGGACGTCTCCGAATGCAGGTTGACAAGACGGATTCGTTCGGCAAATATCACGAGGGGAATTGTCAAGTTATCGAGACAGGGATGTGCTTTTAGCCCCGGAATGTCACTCCAATACCTGCGGGTCTTCTCGTGTTTGCATCACAAAGGACCAAGAATGCGCTGATCGTCATCCTCTATGCGGTTCTTGTGGGGTTGATCTACGCGATGCCTCACTACTGGCTCTGGCGGGATGCCGGCAGTGAATGGGCGTTCCCCGGCTTCAACGTGCCGGATGAACAGGGCGCCTATGCCGGCCGGATCCGGGCGCTGTACAACGGCGAGAGACTCGGTGCGGACCCGCAGAGCCTCGCATGCCCGGACGCTCCCACGGATTTCGCCACAACCGGGGAACATCTGACTTACGCGGTCTGCCGGTTGCTCGGGACGGAGATAGGCGGGTGCTTCATCCTGTCGGACTTTCTGTTTCCCGCGGTCACGATTATCGGTTTCTACCTCTTCCTGAGGGCCCTGGGTTGCTCCGCCCGCATCTCACGAATTGCCCCCCTGACGCTCTATTTGCTTGACCCTCTTCTGGCCTCAAGGGGGCCGTTCGTGGGGATTCTCCAAGCTTTCTCGCTGCTTCTGGGACGAGTTCTTATCCCCGATTGGAACTCTTCCTTCATCCTTTCCAGGATGATCTCACCAGAGGCTGCGATGGCCCTGTTTGCCTTTGCCTGCTTCAGCACCGTAAAGGCTTTATGGGGCGGACGATGGGCTTGGTGTGTATTGGCCGGGGTGCTGTCCGGTCTGGCAACATCTGCCCATGTGTCGGTGGGGCTCCCTTTCCTCCTGGGTCTGTTCTTCTTCGGAATCGGAACGCTTGTGACCCGCAAGATCCCTTTTGGCCGGTTTGTCCTGATGGGGTGTTTCGCATTGATCGTGATGACGCCCCGCTTTCTGGAGATTTACAGGTTCTTCCACCACCCCGGCAGCCACTGGGTCGTAGACAGGCATGCATCGATCACACACGGCTCCATGGGGTTGAGATATCTGATCCCGATGATTGTCTTGGCGATGCCGTTCTTGCTTCTCGTCCGGAAGGGACACATCCATTTCTGGTTCTTTCTGTCCATCTTGGCGGCGAATCTCGTATGCATGAATCTCCAGGTGATCACGGGATCCGATTTCGGTATCGTCCACTACCTGGGATACAACTTCATTCCCATGGCATGGCTTGCC
>JAQYVQ010000224.1 GCA_030145435.1 Syntrophobacteria bacterium
TGTCGCCGGAGCAGCAGGAATACTCGAGAACGATCCACGCCTCAGCGGACGCGCTGCTGAGCCTGATCAACGATATCCTGGACTTCTCCAAGATCGAGGCCGGACAGCTCGAACTGGAGGTCCTCGACTTCGATCTGCGAACCACTGTCGAGGATGTGGCCGATATGCTGGCCATGCGGGCGAATGACAAGGGCCTGGAATTCTCCTTTCTGATCCATCCGGATGTCCCGGCCCTGGTCCGGGGAGACCCGGGCCGCATCAGGCAGATCCTGATCAACCTGACGGGCAATGCCATCAAGTTCACCGAACAGGGCGAGGTTCACATTCGGGTGGCCGTGGACGAAGAAGCGGAGCACCAGGCAACGGTCCGTTTTTCCGTAACCGACACCGGGATCGGTATCCCCCTGAACCACCAGGACCGGCTGTTCAAGTCCTTTTCTCAGGTCGACGCCTCGATCACGCGCAGGTATGGGGGCAGCGGGCTGGGTCTTGCCATCTCGAAGCAGCTGGTCGACATGATGGGCGGCGAGATCGGGCTCGAGAGCCCTTCGACTTCGCTCAGGACAGGCGAGGGGGGCAAGGGCTCCACGTTCTGGTTTGCCGTCGACCTCGAGAAACAACCGAAGGGCCGAAAGCCGGAGAGGGTATTGCCGGAGGACATTCGGGAGGCCCGGATCCTCATCGTAGACGACCATGCGACCAACCGGTTGGTGTTCCGGGAGATGTTGCGTTCCTGGGGCTGCCGTTTCGACGAGGCGATAGACGGGGCCCCGGCCCTGGAGATGCTCGATCAGGCCCGCAAGGCCGGAGACCCCTTCCGGATTGCCCTGATCGACATGCAGATGCCCGGCATGGACGGAAAGACCCTGGGACAGAAGATCAAGGAAGACCCGGGGCTCCGTGAAACGCGGCTCGTCATGCTCACTTCTGTGGGAAGCCGTGGCGACTCCGCGGAGCTGCAACGAATCGGCTTTACCGCATACCTGACCAAGCCTATCAAGATGTCACAACTCTATGACTGCCTCGTCACGGTCCTGGGCGTTACGCAGGAAGAGACCGGGAAGCGCAGTCAACAGATCATCACGCGACACACGCTGCGAGAGGAAAAGAAGCGTAGGATCCGGATCCTCGTGGCCGAGGACAACGTGGTGAACCAGAAAGTGGCCCTGCGCATCCTCCAGAAGCTTGGCTATCGGGCCGACGCCGTGGCCAACGGGCAGGAGGCGCTCACCGCGCTCGAAACGATCCCCTACGACCTCGTCCTGATGGACGTGCAGATGCCGGACATGAACGGGTTCGAGGCCACGCGATTGATTCGCGATCCGGAATCCCGGGTCCTCCGGCACAACATCCCGATCATCGCGATGACGGCCCATGCCTTGAAGGGCGACCGGGAGAAATGCCTCGAGGCGGGCATGAACGACTACCTGAGCAAGCCGGTGACGGCCCTCGCCCTGAACGAAATCCTGGAAGAGCGCCTGGCGGCCGGACCGTCCGCAAGCCTGATCACTCCCGAATCCGACCCAAGGCATGCCAAGCCTGTTCACATCCAGCGAATCCAGGCGATCGCCGACGGGGATCTCGCCTTCGAGCAGGATCTGATCGAATCGTACGTGTCGCAAACGGAGCAACACCTCAAGGCCCTGGAATCCTCTGTACACGAGGGCAACGAAGAAGAGGTGGAGCACTGGGCCCACACGATCAAGGGATCGAGCGCGAACGCGGGAGCCAAGGGGATGCAGGAGATCGCTCACCGAATCGAGCAGTTCCGGACCGGTGAGGACCCCGCGCAGGGCCTCGAACTCCTGAGCGAACTCAGGTCCGAATTCGAACGGGTTCGAAGATACTTCAAGGCGTACCTGCAATCCCGGCAATCCCACCCGCAGGATGAAGCCCACTGAGTTGGCAGTTTGCCCCACCATCGATCGTCCTCACCTTCGTCCTCGTCCTCGATCATGTGTCACGCTTTATTCACGCACGTGGACGGCTAAGAGCCATCTTCCTGCGCGAACCCTTAGGGGTCAGACCTACACATTTGACAAAGACAGTTCGTTCATTATCTTCGTGATAAGGCCTTCGACCGTTTTCTTCCGTGACAACGTGGCTTTGTCAAATGTGTAGGTCTGACCCCAAATTTAAAGGGCACCCAACATGCGCGCACTGTGGAACTGGCTGAAGAACGACTTTCTCGGGATCTTCCGGGAATTCCGGCTCAGCTACTTGCCCCCCTTGATGGTCTACTTCGCAGCAGGTGTGTCCAGCTTCACGGGAATCATCGAATCCTTCTTCGTCAAAGATGAGCTCGGCCTCAGCGCCGTCTTCCTGGCCGGCCTGGGCTTCTGGGCCGGGATGCCCTGGGCACTCAAGATGCCCGTGGGGCACCTGGTCGACCTGGCCTGGCGCTGGAAATCGGGGTTTGTCTATGTGGGGGCCACCCTGATGGCCTCGAGTCTCACGATCATGGTGGGGCTCACAGGATACACAGAAAGGATGGCCGGCATCCTGCCCGTGGATGTATGGTACATCCTCTCCGTCCTGCTCGCACCGATCGGGTTCATGCTCCAGGACGTGGTGGCCGACGCCATGACCGTGGAGGCCGTACCTCCCTTTCGCGAAGACGGGTCGCAGATCCCCCGGGAAGAACTCCAACGGATGCACGTGACCATGCAGACCCTGGGCCGCATCGCCATCGTCGGCGGCAGCGCCCTTGTGGCAGGTGTGGGCGGATGGCTCGCCACCGTGTTCTCCTACGACCTGATGTACAAGATCTCCCTTGTCATCCCGTTGATCTCCGTGATGGGCGTAACCCTGGGAGATATCATGAGCCGGCGACGTTGGAGGCAACTCCAACGGCAGGGATTCAAGGAAGATGAGATTCGGGGAATGCTTCATCCCCAGGACGAGAAACCCTCCCCGAACTGGTACATCCTGGGAGGAAGCGCCGTCTTTGTGGCAGTGACGCTGTGGGTCGGGCTTTCGGACCTGGCATTGAAGCAGGAAATCATCCTCTTCGGCTCTCTGGGAATCATCGTCTTCCTGATACTTCAGTTGCTCCAGGACATGGATGTTGACAAAAGGAGAGAGATCCTCGGCATCGCGATTGTCGTGTTCGTCTTCCGGGCCATGCCCACCTTCGGCGCGGGTGCGGGCTGGTGGCAGATTGACGTACTCGGTTTCGACGAGGCCTTCTTCGGCTCCCTGCGCCAGATCTCAGCCCTCCTGGTCATCGCCGGGATGATGGCTCTCCGGGGCTGGATGGGACGCAAATCCGTTCCGTACGTGGTTGCCTTCCTGGCGGTCTACGGAACGGTGATGTCCCTGCCGTATGTCGCCATGTTCTATGGATTCCACGAGTGGACACAGGTTACTTTCGGCTTTGGTGCCCGCACGATCGCGATCATCGACACGATGGCCGACTCCCCGATGGGGCAGGTAGCCATGATCCCGATGCTGGCCTGGATCGCGAGGGAGGCACCCCGGCATCAGAAGGCTACTTACTTCGCCGTGATGGCCGCTTTTACCAACCTTGCCCTGTCGGCCAGCAGCCTGGCAACAAAATACGTGAACAAGATCTTCGTCATCGAACGGGGCCAGTACGATGAACTCGGCAACCTGCTGATCTGCGTCGTCCTCGTCAGCCTGGTCCTTCCCATCCTCACCGTGGCGGGCTTCTATCTGCTCCAGAGGAAACACCAGAGGCGCGCCGTCGCCTCGTAAGGAATGGATTCCAGTAGGAATTGCCCAGCCGGTGCCGCCACCTTTGCCGATATTTCCGACTGAAGTCACACACATCTATCTCAAACAACACGGGGACGTGGTGTTTTTTGCGGCCCAGTTCGAGTGTGTCGACGGTCGGGTTCCGGAACGTTGAGAATTCGTGTTCCTGGTAGGTTCCAATGTCATCCATAACGAATCCTTGGACGGTGAAATCGGCTAACGTTTGGCTCACCGGCGCGCTTTTGCGCGTCCGCGTGTAGCCGATTGGTCGGCCGTGTTGTGATGAGTTGTCTGGTTCTTGGAGATTGTGTCCTCTACTTCGTCCCGCCAAAGAGGAATCTCCTGTTTTCCTCGAGGCGAGAGTTCATACACACCAAGTGACACCCTGTCAAACCATCCGTATACGTCTCTGTACAAGATATCCCTGGCCTTCGGCTCGCGGAGAGTCCGGGCAATGTGTGAAGCCTTGGTCGGCCCTTGCTTCTGAAGGAACCGGGCAATTGCCAGGGCTCGCTGTCGGTAGACAGTCATGATGCCCTTTCTCTTGTCTGTTCCGCCGAGGTTCGGGTCACCTACCCGCTTTATGAACTCACCGAGCAGACGCTCCTGGCGGTGCTTCGATTTGCGAGGCCTATACTCGCTGGGATCGAGAAGCACCTCTACACTGCCGGTCTCCTGGTCCGGATCAATTACCACCAGCCCCAAACCAAGCATCCTTAGCAACTTGATAATGTGCTTCCGTCGCCTGTTCAGAATTTTACATTGTTTAGGGATCCCGATGTACACTTTCGGAGTCAGCGATAGCCTTTGAACTGCCTGAAGGACTACGTCGAGATTGAGAGAGCGCTTGAGTTCCACGATGACAGGAGCTTCTTTGCCGCGTACTGCCAGGGCATCACAGTCTTGGACCTCCCCCTTCACCTCATAATTCTGAGATTCAAGAAACCGCTTCAGGGGCAGATAGAGATCGGATTCCTTCATGTCTATTCCGTCTATGCCGAAGCATTTATTCAACTGTCAGGGCAGAGACCGGATGAACTTCAGCAGGGCGGAGATGCACGCCTCCGGGTC
>JAQYVQ010000589.1 GCA_030145435.1 Syntrophobacteria bacterium
GGGGATTGCCCTCGTCACGGCAGATCACGGGAACTCGGACGAGATGTTCACCCTGAAGGGGGGAGAGCGGATCGTAAAGACGGCCCACACACTCAATCCCGTGCCCCTGATCGTCTACGATCCCGGTACCTCAGGGGAGTACAACTTGCGGACGGACATGGAGGCGGCGGGCCTGAGCAACATCGCGGCCACGGTCTTCCGCCTCCTGGGATTTGAGCCCCCGGAGGACTACGATCCGAGTCTGATCGAGTAGCAGGCTGCTAGTCTTTGTTCTTGAAGGCCTCGAGAGCGTCCGGCACGGTCTCGCAGATATGAAACAGGCGTGAGACCCGGGTGATCTCGAAGATGGAATGGACCTCTGGCCGAAGCCCAGACAGCTTGATTTCGCCCTTCTTCTCCTTGACCCGCCGGAGGCACGAAACGAGAGCCCCAAGCCCGGAGCTGTCCAGGAACTCGAGCCCTTCCATGTCCACGACCAGCTGGGTGGTCCCCTTGTCGAGGAGTTCCTGAATCCGGTCCTTCAGGAGACCGGAGACCTGAGCATCCATCCTCCCCTCGCACGCGAGAACCTGTACCTTTCCATGCTCGTCAACCTGGATTTCCATGCCCGGCTCTTCTGGTTCCCTTTTTTCGGTGAGACAGCGCCCAAAGAGTAGCAGGGGACGCCTTGGCGGTCAACAAGATGGCCCAACTTGTCGATATATAGGATATGCGAAAAAGCGGACAGGGGTTCCAAGAACTTAACGGAAGGAGATGTCGATGGTGCGGAACCAAGGATTCACCCTGATCGAACTCGTGATGATTCTGCTTATTCTGGTCATTCTTTCTGTTGTCGCCGTGCCCCGGTACATCAACATACAGCGAGAGGTCCAGGAATCGGGCGCACAGGAGTTCATGTGCAGCTTGAACAGTGCGCTGGCCGCGCACATAGGCGAGCACTATGTACAGGGTACGGAGTGGGTCAAGAACGGGGAAGAGCTGATGGGGCTCATCAAGGAAGGCCCGGAGGTGCCCGAGGGAATGACCTACGAGAACGACACGTGGACGGTGTACGGTGCCGACATGAGCTGGAAGTTCGAGGCGGCGGCAGACCCGTCCCCTCCGGGCATCGTGCGGACAAGATGAGGGGCATCGGTCTTGGGAAGGAAAAGAAGGACCTGTGAGTGGGTCAAGGCCGAGGGTACGAGCCTTACGGAGATATCCCGGTTCGTCCAGGACTGGCTCTCCCATCAAGAGGTCTATAGGGACAGTCGCAAAGAGAGGTATCTGGTCGAGCTTGCCGTCATAGAGGCCTGCACCAATATTATCCGCTATGCCTATCCGGCCTCTTCTCCAGGGAACCTCGGGGTCTGCCTGGCGCGAGCAGGTGATTCCATCGAGATTCTCCTTCTGGATGAAGGGGCTCCTTTCGACCCCACGGGGGTACGTCCACCTGATCTTCATCAATCCCAAGAAGGGGGCTACGGCATCTTCCTGATGCGAAGGATCATGGATTCCGTCACTTACGGGAGGAGAGGTTCCCGGTGGAACTGCCTTCGCCTCGTCCGGGAGGTCCCTCGAGGGACGGTCGACGGCAACGGCGGGGAAGGACTGGAAGGCCTGAGGAAGCGGATCGTCAGCGGGAAGGAGAAGGGCCGATGATGCAGGACAACTCCCCCGGTGTGTCGTTGGAGGAGATCCTCGGATCCGAGGAGGTCTCCGGCTTCCTGGAAACCCTTTCCGCCCTCGTGAGGATGCCCTTCGTGCTCCATGGGCCGGAAGGCAGGGCCCTGGCGACCTTCTCCGGAAACGGCTTCGTCTGCGATGCGGCCCTGCCCGACCGGAACCACGGCAAGACAGGGACCTGTCCGTGCGAAGCCCGCAGGCGCGAGCACGAGGAGTACGGTCTCGTTCAGGAGATCCGGCTCCGGGACTGGCGTCTGGGCGAGATCCGCAGTTGCCTCAAGAATCAGCCCGACACAGGGAGGGCCAGGCAGAGCATTCAACTGGCCGCCGGGTGGATCAACGACAGAATCAACACGGAATACAACATCAACAGCCTCTCCGGCGAGATCTTGAACAAGTACGAAGAATTGAATCTGCTCTACGAGCTCAGTGAGGAGATGGCATCTGTATTCAATACGAGAGAGATCTGCGAAATTGTGCTGCGGAAGGCACTGAATGTGATCGGTGCGGAAAAGGCGTCCATCCTCCTCTGGGATCCCGACAGCGAGGGGTTGCGTGTTATGGCCTCCGTGGGCCTGCCCGAAGAGACCGGGGATGACCTGGAGGCGGATTACGAGGAAGGGGTGTGCGGGTATGTCTTCCGTACGGGGAAGCCCTTGCTCGTCGACGATCTTGCGAACCTGCCCGAAGACATATCGCCTGGAAAGGGGGCGTATCGGACCGATTCGTTTCTCTCGGTTCCGCTGCTGATCAGCCCTCTCAAGGTCAAGGAGAAGGTCATCGGGCTGATCAACCTTGCGGACAAGCCCGGGGAGAGGGCATACGATGCCGGGGATCTGAAACTGGTCTCGGCCATAAGCTCGGAGGCCGCCCTTTCGATTTACAGCAGCATCCTGATCCGCGACCTGAAGGAGAACGAGCGCATCCAGAAGGAGATGGAGATTGCGGAAACGGTGCAGCGGAACCTGCTCCCGCGAAAGGCCCCGGACATCCCGGGCGTGGAGTTTGCCGGCCACTGTGTGCCCGCGAAGAAGGTGGGGGGGGACTACTTCGACTTCTTCCCCGACCCTGAGGGAAACGTGGGAATCGTGGTGGCCGACGTGAGCGGGCACAGCATAAGCTCCGGGATCATGATGGCCATTACCCGGGGCCTCCTCCAGAGCGAAGCGATCCAGAACAAGCGACCCTCCCGGCTCTTGCAGGACGTCAACCGAATCCTGTTCAACGATCTCGTATCCTCCGAGCTCTTCATCACCATGGCTTATTTCCTGTACTCTCCCGAGGGTCGAAGGTTGGCCTACGCAAACGGAGGGCACAATCCCCCGGTACTCTTCCGTGCAGGGAGCGATGAGCCGCAACTGCTCGACGCAGAGGGGATGGCCATCGGGTTCTTGCCCGATGTGGAATTCGAGGAGAAAGGCTGGGAACTCGCTCCCGGCGACCTGTTGGTCGCCTACACGGACGGACTCGTGGAGGCCGAGAGCGGGCAGGGTACGCCTTTTGGTATGGAGCGGCTCATAGACTGCATCAAGAGGGATCGGCACAAGCCCGCGGCCGAGATCCTTCAAGGCCTCCTTCAGGCCGCCTGGGCGCACATCGGTGGGGAGGATCCCCAGGATGCTCAGCAGGACGACATGACCCTGGTGGTTCTCAAGGCCAAGCCCTAGCAGGGTAAATAATTCCCCATGTTGGCAAAAACGAGAGACACCGCTTGCTGATTCTCTGGTCTCCGGGCCTGAAAATCGCGCCCTGCGAAATCCCTCCTCCCGCTGTAATCCACTGTAACTCAAGGGAAACCGAGCAGGCCCTTCCGTTTTTCGAGGGGGATCCAGGGATGGCATAATATTTGAAGAAGTTTCCTGGGACCGAGCAGCGGAGCGCCATTTCATCGACTTGTGCAGAAAGGAAGGGGGGACATGGAAAGAAGAGAGCACGAAAGGCTTCCCGTGAGACAGGCCCAGAGCGTCGATCATTCCCTGCCCTACCGGGTCATGAATGTCTCGAAGACGGGCTGTTTCCTGGAAACCCGACAGCCCCTCGGAGAGGTTGAATCGGCCATCGCATTTGAGCTGCCCCTTCCGGCCGGTGCGGACAGCTTGACGCTCGCTGCGCGGATTGTCTGGAGGGATGCGGATCCGGAAAGGGAGCTGTCGGGCTGGTTCAGGTATGGCCTGAGCTTCAACGGAATCGACAGGATAAGCGAGTTGATCCTGGATGCCTATGTCGAGTTCCTGCGGAGGGATCAGCATGTTGCACAGCTCGAAGACGCCTGGCTCAAACTGAAGAGAGTCCACGAAAAGATCGAACTCCTGATCGCCTACGAGGAGAAGAAAACCGCCTCTTTCTTACACTAGAATGCCATCCCTGTTCCGAAGGAGATTTGCTTGGGCTCCGTCTCCCTCTCCCCCTACAAAGTCGCCCGGCACAAATCTCCTTCGGAACGGGGATAGCGCCAGATGCCCCTCGCCGCCGCCCCCATTTGATAGTGAGGCCGCTAGAAATTCTTGCCCGTGCCCGATCGGGCTAGCATTCTCGATCCGGGATCAGCCGTCGGTCCACCATCCTCTCGAGGGCCTTAAGCCCCCCCTGCAGCTTATCGAGATCCACGCCCGTCGCAATACCCATGGCGTCCAGAAACCGGACGACCCGATGGACAGCGAGATTGCCGGGTGCACCCGGCAGGAAGGGACAGCCTCCCAAGCCACCCAGGGTGACGTCAAAGGTTTCGACTCCGAGTTGCAGTGCGGTCATCAGGTTGGCCAGGGCCCACCCTGTTGCATCGTGGAGATGAAGGGAGAGCCGGGTCCCGCCCAGGAAGTTCTGGCAGGAAGCGACCCTTTCCAGAATCTGATGGGGATCCCCGGTGCCGGAGGTATCGGCCAGGGTCATCTCCTCCGGGCCCATTTCGTGCAGAGCCCGGGCAAGGCCGGTTACACGCTCAGCAGGGATCCGTCCCTCGAGCCTGCAGCCAAAGGCACTCATGACCCCTGCACGGGTCTTGATACCCTCCTTCGCTGCGCGAGCGAGCACCTCTCGAGCCTCGTCCAATGAGGCCTCGATGCTCTTGCCCGTGTTCCTTCTCGAGTGAGCGTCACTGGCCGACACCACGACGGCAACGCGGTCGACACCGGCCTCGAGTGCGCGGTCCAGGCCCCTCGGATTGAAGACGAGGGCCGAAAAGGATACATCCGGCCGCCTCGGCAGAGCTTGCCAGAGCCTTTCCGCGTCCGCCATGGCAGGTACCTTGCCGGGGTGTACAAAAGCCGTGACCTCCATCTCCCGAATTCCCGCGTCGATCATCGCCTCCGCCAAGGAGAGCTTGTCACGCATATCCATGACGATACTCTCCGACTGAAGGCCATCACGGAGGGTCACGTCACGCAGATTCACCCTCGACGGAACCAGTCGCCAGAGACTTCCTCCTCGCGCCCCGCGCTCAACACTTAGATCTTCTTTCCTTCCCATTTCCTCTCTCGTCCTGTCATTCCTGTAAGGGTAAATGCTCTCGTGGGTCGGCAGGAGGCTGTCACCATGTTCACCGTAGAGAGCCTGAGTTCATCGGTGCTGTGTTGGGTTCCCTCGGAGATTTGCGCCGGGCTCGTCTCCGTAAGGCCCATCCGGGCCTCCTCTGCCGCGATCCGGATGTCGCATGCACGGGCTGTTCTTCGATGTGGGGCTGGAAAATCTTGCTCCAAAAGGGTAAACCTAGATGCGGCAAGAAAATTCGAGGGAAAAGGC
>JAQYVQ010000618.1 GCA_030145435.1 Syntrophobacteria bacterium
CAAGGTGCTCGTGATCGGTGTGGAGCAGATGACTCGCCTCGGAAGAGGCTTGCTCCAGTTCGAGGATGGTTCGAGTCTGAATCTCGACATGGGGCTGGTCACTCCGGCCATGTTCAGCCTGATGGGCATGCGTCACATGGAGGAGTTCGGCACGAAGCCGGAGCATTTCGCCCAGATATCGGTCAAGAACCACAAGCAGGGAACGATGAACCCTTACGCCCAGTACCAGAACGAGCTGACCCTGGAAGAGGTGTTGAACTCCAAGATGATCTGCGACCCGATTACCCTGCTGCAGTGTACGCCCATCGGGGACGGGGCGTCAGCCGTCGTGCTGACGGCAGGAAAAATCGCCAAACAATACACCAGCAAGCCGGTCGAGGTGAAAGCATCTGTCTTCACTGGGGGGCGGTACAAGGGGGAAGGTCGTGCGGTAGGGATCGAGTCATGTGCCCGTGCCTCCCGGGAGGCCTACGAGAGGAGCGGTCTCGGGCCCGAGGACCTGGATGTAATCGAGCTTCACGACTGTTTCACCGTGCACGAGCTGCTTGCGTACGAGGACCTGGGCCTGTGTCCGAAGGGCGAGGGGGGCAGACTCGTGGAGGAGGGAGCCACCGCGCTGGGTGGGAGGATTCCGGTGAATCCGAGCGGGGGACTCTTGTCCAAGGGACATCCGCTGGGGGCTACCGGTGTGGGGCAGCTCGTGGAGCTCGTATGGCAACTGAGAGGAGAATGCGGCAAACGGCAGGTGGAAGGGGCCAAGATTGCGCTCGCACACAACGGCGGCGGCATTGGCCCGGGGATCGAACCGGCAATGATGAGCATCACGATCCTCACACAGTGAGATTCATCTTCAATTCGAGAAAGAAAAGCGAGAGAAGCGGAGGGAGACGCAATGGGGGACCGAAGGCCCTACTGGAACATGGAGATGGAGTCCAAGCAGAACACCCCTGAGATGAAGGAGATCCAGTGGGAGAAGCTCAAGAAGAAGGTTCAGCAGTTGTATGACACGGCGCCTTTCTGGAAGGCGAGGTTCGACGAGGCGGGTGTGAAGCCGGGGGCGATCAAGACGTGGGACGACTATACGAAGAGGATCCCGATTCTCACAAAGGAAGGCTTCCGCGACTTCGCCGTGAGTTGCGAATTCGACATGGAGAAGATCCTGGAGGGCTGGATGGGGGAGGCCTCGAAACGGCTCCTGTGCATCGCGTCCACCTCGGGCACCACCGGAGAGCCGACGCCCTATCCCCTGGACAAGGCGGACCTGGCCCTCTGGTCCGAGTTCACGGCCAGGGCGCTCTGGAGGTGCGGGATCTACCCCGGGGACAAGATCATGCAGGCCTTCGGCCTGAGCATGTTCCTGGCGGGCGTGCCCATATGCATGTGCATCGCAGATTACGGGGCGTGTTCCATCCCCGTGGGCGCGGAGGCAGGCACGGAACGGGTCCTGACCTTTTCCCGGCTCTTCAAGCCAAAGGCCATGATGTGCACCCCCTCCTTTGCCGAGTACATGACCGAAAAGGCGCACGAGATCCTGGGCGCGGGCGTGGACAGCTTGAACATCAAAAGCATCGTCGCTGGTGGAGAACCCGGCGCAGGCATCCCGGAGGTTCGGAAGAAGATAGAAGGCGCTTTCAACGCCAAGCTCTTCGACATGGGTGCGGGCCTGGGATGTTCCTGCGACTACCCGGAATACCAGGGGATGCACTGGCTCGGTGACGACCTGGCGATGATGGAACTGGTCAACCAGGACAGCCACGAACCGGTTCCCATGGAGGACGGGGCCACCGGGATGGCCGTCTTCAGCACCCTGGCCGGGACGAACCTCCTCGGGTTCCGCCAGACCCTGGGGGACATCATGGAGGTCACGACTTCGCCCTGCCCGTGCGGGCAGACCGGGTTCCGTTACAAGGTGATCGGCCGCACGGAC
>JAQYVQ010000629.1 GCA_030145435.1 Syntrophobacteria bacterium
AACCTCATTCTAGGAATAAAGATACGACTCAGCAAGAACTATTTTCGCTCTTCCCCACCATGACCACTTTCGAGATGAAAGTGTCAGTGGTTTGGAACGGACAGACAATGGAAGGATATAGCAGCTATGTTGTGCATCTGCGGAACGCTGCGGCCGCCCCCAACATGTAGTAGGCAATCGCCCTGCACCGATAGGAACAATAGACACGTCAGGCAAAACGTGAAAATCCGGTAAGAGAGGGGACATACCACATATGGGGGTTGCTCTATCGGGGCGAAAAATGACGCTAGAGAAATTACATTGCAGATAGGGCCACTTCAATGTCCGAAGATCCCAACCCCGCCGTGGCTCGGTTCACATCAGATTGTACCGTTAAGCATAGGTGCGGGGAACGATGTGTAATTCTGAAGTTACGGAATCCCCGGTTACCCCAGGGATTGGATCGCAGAGTTTACCGGCAATGAGAAACCACCCTTATTATTGAAGAAATCTTTTACCGAAGTTGTAAATGGACCGGTTTACCCCTTCGTCCAGGCTTACATATAGTTCTTTTATGATTCTCGCCGCCGGACGCGAGCATGCAAACATGGTATTCATCGCTTTCGACGGGTCCCCGGCTTTCTTGCCGGAATTATGTTTTGATACGGGTTGTGGGTTCTTCGATATTGCAGGGTTACCTTCAGCGGCAAACATGGAGGCGCTCATCACGGAGAAGATCCCGCGACTCAAGCCCGGCAGCATTTTCATCAAAAAACCATATACCGTCCATATCTGGGGCTCCCCGGTGTAGACCTCAAAGCGCTCTTTTTCTATGCCTTCTCTTATAATCTCCCGGGCAGACACTTCGGGGGCCTGCATGTTCATATGGGAATTAAAATCTACATAGTTTTCCAAAGACCCCTGAACAATCTGTTGAGAAATTTCTTCCATGCTCTTTACCGGCCCGCCGGTTACGGTCATCTCTGATTCCACCAGCACCGGTTCAATCACACCGACATGGATCCCGTAGCCTTTTACTTCTTTGTGCAGGATGTCCGAGTAATCATACACCGCGGCTTTGGTGGCAGTGTATGCCGATAACCCGAGGGGACGCATACGTTCAGTGATCGAACTCATGTTGAGGATGATTCCCCTGTTCTGCTGTATCATAACGGGAAGGACTTCCTGGTTGAATCGTACGGCACCGAAAAAGCCCACATTCATGTCTCGATAATAATCCTGCCAGACCGAATCCCTGACGAATTTCGGGTTATAGAGACCGGCAATGTTCACCATAATATCGATGCGCCCATACCGGTTATGAACAACTTTGACCGTCTTTCTTACCTGGTCTTCTTCGGTACAATCGCATCCTTGACACATGGATTGTGGTGAATACGATTTGATCTCTTCCAGGGTTTCGTTTAGTTTATCCTTCCGCCTCGCACATATCGCCACAGTTGCCCCGAGCTTTGCCAACTCAATGGCAAGTGCCTTGCCGATCCCGCTTGAAGCACCATTTACAATAACAACTTTGCCGCTGACATCCATGTTGCAACCTCTCTTTTCTTCTTGGATAAGAATTTGCTTTGATAACGGGGGAGTATAGCAAGCAAGCCGGTTGTGATCAAGGCAGCACGGTAAGCTTCCCCGTCAAGAAGACAGTCTGAGAGCAGAGTTTTCGGCGCCAACATTATGAATAGTCGCGGATCTTATCGTTGGGCTACAGAACTGCTGCGTCGGAAGGGTTTGGGTGCGATCATCATCCGGGATAATTGAGAAAACTGTTGACAGATCCCACCCTAGCTTTCTAGAGTATAGAACGACTCCCGGTCCGCGAGATCTTCGAGCCGCTGGGTACGTTGACCAAGCCGGAAAAGTGAAGAAAGAGCTGCGGCGTTGCCCGGATGAAGGCCAATACCTGTGAATGTCAATTTCCTTTAGGAGATGAAGAACGCATGGACCGAATCTACGGTTTGATCGTCCGTAGGCCAAAGCTGATTCTGCTCCTCATTGTTCTTCTTACAGCCTTCTTTGCTTTTCAGGCGCGACATATTCGGTTGGACAGTTCCATCGAGAGCCTCCTGCCGCGGGACGATCCCGAAAAGGAGTACTACGAAGAGGTTCGTCGACTCTATGGGAGCGACGAGATCGTAGTGATCGGCCTTGTGGCGGACAATGTTTACACGCCGGAGGCTTTGAAGAAGATCGGGCGCATCACGGAGAAGATCCGAGAGATGCCCGAGGTGAAGAGTGTTGCGAGCCTTAGCAACGCACAGGATGTCATCAAATCCGTGGCGGAGGAGGAAACCCTGCTCATCCCGGAAATACCCACCACAACTGCGGGATGGGAAGAACTGAAGGGTAGGGTGGCAGAGCACCCCGTCTACCTGAAGAACCTGGTCGCTCCCGACGGCCGTGCGGCTGCTATCAACGTCACCTTTCTCGAAAGCATCACGGATGAGGAGTTCAGGCGCCGGGGTCTCGACGAGAGGATTGAGGAGATCTTGGACGAGGAAGACGGGCCCGAAAAGCTCTACTACACAGGACTCCCACGGTTCAAGGTCCACATGGTGAACTCCATGCAGGAAGACTTGAAGTACTTCCTGCCGCTCGTACTGCTCTGCATCGTTGTCGTCATGTTTGCGAGCTTTCGATCCTTGCGTGGGGTGCTTCTCCCTGCACTCACTTCCATGGTGGGCCTGACTTGGACCCTGGGGATCATCGTGCTTGCCGGCAGCAGCCTCAGTCTGGGCAGCATCACGCTTCCCCCGCTGCTCTTGGTCCTGGGCACCGTTTACTCCCTTCACGTGGTGGCAGAGTACTACGAGGTGGCCCGGGCCGGACGCCCGGTGAGTGAGGTTGTCCTGGAGACGCTCAGGAAGACCGGCATGCCCGTGCTGATTACAGCGCTGACCACGGCCCTGGGTTTTGCTTCGCTGGTTGTAAACCGTATCGTCAGCATCCGTGAGATGGGCCTCTTTTCCTCCGTGGGAATAATCTTCGCCTTCATCCTCTCGGTCACCCTCGTGCCGGCTCTCCTCTGCCTCTTGCCCCTTCCGCGGAGGCGGGTAGAGGCTTTCTCGCCCGTGTTGACCTCCACGCTGCAGAACATAAGCCGAATGGATATTCGATACCGCAGGCCCATCATCCTGACTGGGATCCTTGTTGCGGTCTTGGCGGCATGGCAGATTCCCTCGATTCAGGTGGACTCGAACTTCCAGTCCTTTTTCCGTGAAGACGATCCCATCCGTCAGGCCAGCGATGTTATCAACGAGCATCTTGCCGGAAGCTCTGCCTTCTTCGTAACGATCGACGGAGAAGAGAAGGGCATCATCAAGAAATGGGACACCCTGAGACGAATCAAAGATCTTCAGCGCTACATCGACTCCTTGCCCGGGATAGAGAAGACGATTTCCCTGGTCGATTATTGCGAGATCCTGGATAGGGGCATTCAGGCGATACCGCCTCTGGAAGGAATGGCCGAGGCCTCAGAGCCGCAGGGAGAGACGACCTTCTGGGAGAATCCCTCCCAGCTCGACGGGGTAATGCAGTTGGTATTCCTGAACGCGAGCAGCATATCAGGCGTTGCGAATCATCCTGTATTCTCGCGAACGAATATCATCGTACGTACCTCGCTGACGCGCGCCAGCGACGTGACCACCACGATAGAAAAGATCCAGGCCTTTGCAGTCGAGACCTTTCCCCCAGAACTCTCGGTGCGCGCTACGGGCGAGTTGATCCTTCACACCCGCACGAGCGGCGACATCGTCAGGGGGCAGATTCAGAGCCTGGGTCTTGCCGCCGGGGTCATCTTCATCGTGATGTCGACGATGTTTCTCTCAGCTCGCATAGGCCTGATCGCAATGGTCCCCAATATCTTCCCCATCCTTGTGTTCTTTGGGCTCATGGGCGCCTCAGGGGCCGTTCTCAGCCTTACCACGAATATCATTGCTGCGATCGTCCTGGGAATCGCAGTGGACGACACCATCCACCTGATGTCACGGTTGAGTTCCCAGGTCAGGGCCACGGCTGACCGGGAGCAGGCACTCCTTCAGACCTTTTCCACCGTGGGAAAGCCCGTGTTCTACACCTCCATCGTCCTGTTTCTGGGCTTTCTCACCCTCTGTGTCTCGACCTTCGTGCCGATCCGGGAATTCGGCCTTCTTGCTGCGGTGTCCATGCTCGTTGCATTAGCCGCAGACGTGGTCTTGCTGCCTGCGATCCTTTCGACCACGCGGATTATCACCCTGTGGGATCTGCTCTACCTGAAGCTCGGCCGAGATCCCCACAAGGCGATCCCACTTTTTGAAGGACTGAGGCCCCTGCAGGCCAAGATTGTCACACTCATGGGCGAACTCAAGACCTTCCCCAAGAATGAGGCCATCGTCCGCCAGGGCCAGATGGGCAATGAGATGTACGTACTGCTCAAGGGTTCGGCAGACATCTACATTGAGGCCAACGGTGTATCCAAGCGCATTGCGGGGCTCGAGCGAGGGGACGTCTTTGGAGAGATGGGGCTCGTCCGGCATCACGAACGCACTGCAGACGTGGTTGCTATCGAAGATGTGGAAGTTCTGGCCGTAAACGAGCGATTCCTCTCCCGTGTCAAACGACGCTACCCGCGAATCGGCGCCCAGATCTTCTTCAATGTCGCCAAAATCCTGAGCGACCGCCTCGAAGAGGCAAGAAGGGTGCCGCCCACGTAGCAGAGGAAGAGTCTCCTTCTCACGAGCCCCTCTGCGTAATCCGGCCCAAGTTGCCCACCAAATCCGGACGAAGCTGTCCACTGAATTTGGTTTTTGTATAGTGCCTTGGCGAGCGTAAAGTAAATATACGCATCTTGGGCGATCCTGGGGATGCCTCCGTCCTATTAATCTATAGAGAGGATCGCAGACGTCGTTGTCTGTGCGTCCA
>JAQYVQ010000640.1 GCA_030145435.1 Syntrophobacteria bacterium
TACACGAAGGCCTCCCAGGGAGGCATGCCCCTCGTCGGCATCGAGCACCCCCACCAACAGTCGAAGTGTGGTCGTCTTGCCCGCGCCGTCCGGGCCGACCAGGCCGAAGATCTCCCCGGGCTCCACGTCCAGGTCGACCCCGGCCACGGCGGAAACATCCCCGAACCGCTTGTGCAGGCCACGGGCCTCGAGCAGTGCCATGACTACTCCTCGACGAACCAGGCGTCCACGGGCATGCCTGTCTTGAGAATCCCGTCCGGGTTCGGAACACGTACCTTGACCCGATAGACCAGCCGCACTCGCTCGTCACGGGTCTGCACGTTCTTCGGCGTAAACTCCGCCTCGTCCGCGATCGTCGCGACCGAGCCGCTCAATCTTCGATCCGGGTAGCTGTCGGTGACCAGGTCCACCCTTTGTCTGATCCGGATCTTTCCGAGCATGGGTCCCGGGATGTACACCTTGACCTCCATGGTGGACAGGTCGGCGAGGGTCAACAGCGCAGAGCCCGGGAGTACGGTCTCGCCAAGTTCCACGTCCCGGCGGATGACCGTGCCGTTCACCGGTGCACTCACGCGCGTGTAGGCAAGCTGCGTCTCCGCCAGCTGCAATGCCGCCTCCGCCTGCACCACCTGAGCGCGCACGACCTTCTGTTGTGCCTTCAGGACCGACTCCTGCGTTTCGACATCGTCCAGTTGCATCTGTGTGGCGGATCCTTTGGAAAGGAGCTTCCGGATTCGCGCCAGCGCGATGTGAACCCCGTGCAGGTTGGCCTTCACGACAGCGGACTGGCTCCTGGCAGACTCGACCGTAACGCGAGCCTGCTCGACCTGCGCCCCATAAAGCAGGTCGTCGATCGTCACCACAAGGCGACCCTCCTGGAGCCGCTCGCCCTCCTCGGCGAAGAGGCCCGTAATCCGGCCCATTACCTGTGCACTCACCAGGACCTCCACAGCCTCCACCGTGCCGTAGAACGACGCGTCCTGTTCACGTGCCTTGCGCTCGGACCAAAAACGATGCCCGAAGAACCCAACCATGGTCAGTATCAAAACGAGGGGCACGATTCGCTTTGCCATCTTCTCACCTCCCGATCGATGTCAGATCCCCGGTTGCCGCTGTAAGGTGGATCTGCGCGTTCCGGTAGTCGTACAGGGCCTTCAGATGCTCCATCCGCGCCGTGGTCGCCGCCAGTTGGGCGTCGAGGACCTCCACGTTGGTGGCAGCTCCCGCTCCGTAGCTGTGTTCGGCGATCTCGAGCATCTCGTCC
The DNA here is from genome assembly GCA_030145435.1 of Syntrophobacteria bacterium. Classification (GTDB taxonomy): domain Bacteria; phylum Desulfobacterota; class DSWW01; order DSWW01; family DSWW01; genus S015-6. The sequence goes on from JAQYVQ010000640.1 coordinate 1,265, forward strand.
GCCCGGTCCTTGTTGTCGGCCGTCGCCTTCATCCGGACGGCCGCCTCACGGAGGGCCAGCACTGCGGTCCTCACCTCGGTCCGGACGTTGGCGTGGGTTTGCACGGTGGCCAGGGTGATCGTCTCGGCAGCGGCACGTGCGCGGCGCATGCCTCGATACGACTCCAGCCCGTCGAACAGAGGGACCTGGATGCCGACGCCCACCGTGAAGACCTGCTCCCACTCATTGATCGCGAAGTAAGGCTTTTCGTAGCCGAAGGTGCTGGTCAACTGCATCATCGGAAGCATACCCCCCCGTTCCGAGAGGGCCAGGTCTTCCGTAGCGGACTGGCTGTATTCGAGCACCTTGAACTCAGGGCGCATGTCACGGGCGTGCTCGAGTTCCTTTTCTTCGTCGATGGGCTCGACCTCGGCCTCGAGTGGATCCGTCAGTTCGATTTCGACCTCACGGCCCAGGCCCGCTGCCCTTCGCAGCAGGATGAAGGCCGTCTCGATGCCCTGTTCCGCTTCGATGACCCTCGGCTCCACGTTCGACACCTCGATCTGCGCACGCAACAGTTCGAGCCGGTTTACAACGCCGGCATCGTAGCGGTTCTGGACCTGTTCCAGATGCGCCTGGGCCGTGGACAGGGCCTCACGCTGAACGTCCGAGACGGCGGCGGCGATCAGCACCGACAGGTAGGCTTGCGCCGTCTGACGAGCCACCCCGAGTTTTGTGGTCTCTTCCTCCTGGCGGGATGCCTCCACCTGTTTTCCGGCCGCCCGATGAGCGTAGTACACCCTCCCCGATGCGAAGAGCAGCTGGTCGAGGCGCAAACGGGCTCGCCAGTTGTCGTTCGCACCGATCTCCCTTACGTCCTGGAGCGCGATGGGGGGAGCGCCGGGGACCGGACTGTCCACCCGGATGTCGGTCTCGATCCGGGGGATATTGTCCAGGTACTGGTAGCCCGCATCGATCGAGAGGTCCGGGAGGAAGTTGGAGAAAACCTGCCCCTTCGCCTCCTCCTTCTCTGCGATCCTGCTGTGTGCGACCGCCACGTCAGGGCTGTGCACGAGGGCGTATCCGATCGCCTGCTTGACAGACCATTGCAGCGGCTCCGTTGTCTGTGCCTCTGCAACCGAACCGAGAAACCCCACCAGAATCAACACCGGCACGCCGGCAAGTAATCTTTTCCCTCTCATTCCCATTTCTTAACTCCTCTATCCTCGCGGCTGTCAATGAGCAGCAACCTT
>JAQYVQ010000081.1 GCA_030145435.1 Syntrophobacteria bacterium
TAGAACTCGAGTCGGTTCTCCCAGATTTTCTTCCACATGAGCGACTCCTTTCCTACCAGCTGCCCGGCAGGTTCACCGCCTGTTGAATCCCCATGGAGGCAAAGAGGTTGCCCAGCATCGTAATCCAGACCATGAAGAAGAGGAGGATGGCGATCTCGGTGACGAAGATGATTCCGTAGAAGATCAGTGTTGCCTTGGCCCGTCCCCACCGCTCTTCGAAGCGAGGCAGGTTCTCCCAGAAGATGGCAAAGAGGAAGATCAACAGGAACCAGCCGATGAAGTTCGTGTGGGGAATCCCGAGGACAAGGAGAACATCCCCTTTCGCCCAAACCCAGTTCATCAGTTGAGCCGAGGTGGCGATCGGGTCCATCCAAAGGTCGATGCCCATGGCAATCAGGCCGCCCACGGTCGCCCGGCCCAGCACGCCCATCTTCGGGAAGACCTTGCCTGCCACCAGAACACAAGAGTAGGCGAGGAAGAACCAGCCAATACAAGCAGTGATCGGGGTTTCGAAAAACCAGAGCGCGCCCTTCGTAAACCAGTAGGTCCCGTAAACCGGTTCGCCCAATGGGCTCGAGGTCGTCTGTGGGATGAAACGTCCCAGAAGGATCCACATCGATTCCTCGAGGCCGGTGAACACAAACGAGCCGATCAGGAAGCAGGAGGCCATCCAGAAACCGAAGTACTTCCTTGCGTGGCGGAAACAGATCCACCCGAGCAGGAGCGTGAACAGATCCATGACGAAGAACTGAAAGAGCAGTTGATCGCCCCGAGGAACGCCCTCGGCCAGGAGCTTCGCCCTTTCCCCCTCTGTCAGGCGATCGTAGATCACCGTTTGCTCAAAGGCCGGGTGTGTCCAGGAGGCGATGTCCGTGTTGTCGGGCACCTTCAAGACGTGGGGCTGGAAATGGTGCAGGTACGTGGACCCCAGGATGACGAGAAGAAGCAGGCCGAAGGCAATGACCCCGAATTTCTTGTCAAAGGCAGTATCAGGCGGCGCAGAGGAAACGGTCGGAGACAATTGGTTCATAGGGATTACACCTAATGATCCATGTGACGGTGGCCCACTCAGGGACATTGCGAGCGCAAGCGAAGCAATCGCCCAGCGTAGTGAGTTCCTTCTCCCCCTTGGGGGGTGTCTAAAAACGTAATGTTGTTCGCTATCCGTCATTCCCGCGCATGCGGGAATCCAGCGGCTTCAGGAACTGATGGATCCCCTACTTTCGCGGGGATGACGGCAAATAGATGTTTATCGACAGCCTCCTACAGGGCTACAGGGCCTCGTATACGAGGTCCATGATGTCCCGCACCTGGATGCCGAAGCGTTCAAAGGTCCGTTTGGCGTTCTCCCCCAGGTTCTGCTCGCAGAACGGGCAGCAGGTTACGAGGGTCCTGGCACCGGTCTCGAAAGCCTCCTCCAGTCTGGCCTCTGCCGCGGACCCGGCGATCTCCTCGGGATAGGCGGTCCGGCAGCCTCCACCTGCGCCACAGCACCAGCTCCATTCCCGGATTCGATGCATCTCCGTGAGTGTAACCCCGGGCAGGGCCTTCAGGATGTTCCGGGGGGCGTCATAGGTGCCGCAGTATCGGCCCACGTGGCAAGGGTCGTGATACGTGACCTCCAGGTCGAGGCTCTTAGTGAAGGTCAG
>JAQYVQ010000165.1 GCA_030145435.1 Syntrophobacteria bacterium
TAAGACCTTTGCCGCGTCACGGGGATGCTTCATGATCTTTCGTCTCACCAACCGCCTCACCAGATGCGATCTGAGAGAGAAAAGGGTCTTGGCATCGATCGTGTCCGGATGGATCGAATGGACCGGGAACATCTTGTCCCAGTCCTTCTCCTCGTCGATCAGGCCCCTGGCAACGGCATCCTGCCAAAGGGGGGTTCCACGGAAGGCGGTCAAAGAATTGAAGTTGAAGCTGTTGATTCCGATCTTCTCTGCGAATGCAAAGCTCTGCTGTACATCCTCGACCGTTTCTCCCGGAGATCCTACAATGAAGAATCCGTGGATGATGCCGATCCCTGCGTCTTTCGCATGGCCAACGGCCTGTTCGATATCGACGATCTTCGTCTTCTTGTTCATTCCGTCGAGGACGCGTTGTGAGCCGCTTTCGATGCCAAACATGACCAGATCGCAGCCTGCCTTCGAGAGTTTCTCAAAGACCCTATTCACCTTGGGTTCCGCTCTTCCCTCACAGGCCCATTTAAAAGAATGGCCTCGGGCGATCATGCCGTTGCATATCTCCGTGACTCTATCAGGATCGAGCAGGAAGTTGTCATCCACAAAGGTGAAGGCGCCATAACCTTTCCCGTGGATCTCTTCCAGTTCTTTGAGCACGTTCCCGGCTGATCGGACACGACATTTTCGACCGCTGAAGGTAGGACAATTGCAGTAGGTACAGGCGAAGGGACACCCGCGGGAGGAAACGATCGACGTGTAGGGACGGTCCCAGATGACCGCCGGGACGTCAAGCGGCAGAGAAGCCACGTAGTTTATGTCTAACCCTTCCCGATCCGGAAAGGGGATGGAATCGAGGTCGGTGATCCCTTCCCGTTCCGGTGTTTCGACGACCTCACCGGTCCTCGACCTGAAGGTTATGCCAGGGATAGCGCCAAGCTCATCGAGCCCTTCAGCCAGGTCCCGGACGATTCCTTCGCCTTCACCCCTCGCAACGATGTCAACCGATTTCTCTGTAGCGACAATCCGGCGTGCATTGATGGTGGGGAAAACACCTCCATAGACAATCTTTGTAGCCGGGAGGGCAGCCTTGATCTTCCGGGAGAGGTTGCGCGCCGCCGGATAGCACATATTGCTCAGGAAGCTGATTCCGACCATGTCCGGTCGCTCTTGCCGGAGGGAGTCCACGAATCTTTCATCGGAGTATTCCGGGTGACACTGGTCCGTCATGGACACCTCGTGCCCCATCTCTTTCAGAACCGATGAAAGGTACATGATCCCGAGGGGCGGCTCCCCAAGCACATAATGCTTGTTGCCCTGGGGATAAGGTGCTGTCTTTCTTCGGTGGAGGAACTTGGAGGAGGGAAGAGAAAAGAAGCGTCTATCACGCACGAAAATGAGGGAAGTTCTCAAACGAGGACCCTTTCAAGAGAGACGGCCGCGCAGGTCCAGGACCGACGTGATGGCTGTCTCCGAGGCGTTATGTAGTGGAACGGAGTTTATAGATGGCAAAGCCTGTACCCTGAGATGTCGTCCGGAAATCAACAACCATGCCTTCTATGGCCCGGACCAGATCGGCTCCGACAAGCAGTATCTTGATACCCTCTTTACTTTCCACTACCTGGTCTTCCGGTCTTTCTTTGTCCCAGATCATCTTCCACTTGCCTGGTTTCTTCGGAGCAGGAATAAGCCGGATCGTTGTCTTGGATCCCGTCTTCAGTCTCAGTAACCTTGATTTGAGTTTATCTCTTGCGGCTTCAGTCACGGTCAACATGGCGCCTCCTTCCGGGGCAAGAACACGCAGTCCATTTTGTTTGCGCAAGCAGGGAACGAAGATGCCTCACCAAGGTTTGTCTTTATTCTTCGTGTTCCCAAAAAAAATTCGCCGGCATAGAAGCCCACGCCGGCGACCCAGTGTCCAAGGCTATTCGATGTGAGATACCAAGATCAGGAGGGAATGAAGTCGGTATGTTCTATGATGCTAATAGGATACCCCGCCATGAGAGGACAAGTCAATTTCTTTTCCATGCGCTGTTGGAACAAGCAACGAAGCGACTGAAATCATTGGCATTTCATCGTGAGAGGAGGAGATGAAGGCCCAACGTCTGGGTCAGTCTTCCTTTTCCGGAACCTTTCTGCCCCAGTCCGTATCGATGCAGAACTGAAAGATTCTGGCGAAATACTCTTCGACCTTCGGAGCCTCCAGGCCGTTCTTGTCCAGGAAGGACCGGGCATTCTTGTTGTCGAAGCGAGGCTGACTTATGAAATAGGGATAGAAGAGGGGGCCGTTCTTTGCCACTGTCTCGCGCACGCGCCTGATGGGGAACGCTGCAGCGACAGGGTGGATCAGGCTCAGGTAGAGCGACGGGGAAATGAACCGGACAGGTTTCGCCCCGAAATAGGTAGCCGCCATCTTCGTTGCATGCCCGATGGTGGTCGCATTCTCGCTGGCTGTCAGGTGATAACAAGAACCCACAGAGTCCGGCTCCAGAGAGATCCGTTCCAATGCGTCACAGACAAAATCTACAGGGACAATGTCTACCGGAACCTCGGGATTTCCCGGGATCCACCTCCAGATCCCTCGGGCATAGATTTTGAGTGGGTAATAGAGTACGTTGAAGCTCGAAGTCCTGCCCGTGGTCGATTCGCCTACGACGATGCTCGGCCGGTAGACGGCAAGGGGCAGTTCTCCCCATCGTTCTCGAACGAGTCGTTCTGCTTCCAGCTTCGTCTGCTCATAGGTGTTGTTGAACGCCTGCCCCTCATCCAGCTCATCTTCCGAAACAAGGCCCTGCCGCTTGCCGGCAACGTAAGCTGTACCCACGTAGTCCATTCTCCGCAAGGTGCCCATCCTGTGTGCCTCGGCCGCAAAATCGAGCAGGTTGCGTGTTCCCTCCACATTGATACTTCTTGCCATTTGAAGGGGCAAGTCGAAGAGCACAGAGGCAGCACCGTGAATCACTCTTTCCACTCTACCGGCTAACCGGGAATAGGTCCGGTCATCCATCCCAAAGTGTTTCCACGTCACGTCACCGAGAATGAGGTCAATTCTCTTCTTATAGGCAGCTGCCTGCTCCTTGCTGTACCGTG
>JAQYVQ010000245.1 GCA_030145435.1 Syntrophobacteria bacterium
TCCGCTGAAGACGATTTGTTCCAGGATGGGAAAACAGCTTTCCCTCGGCAGGTTCATGTCACCGACGAAGATACGGTCCGAGATCGGCATGAAGGCCTTGTGTGCGTGCCCGCACTCGCCCTGCATGATCTTCTTGACCCCTAAATCCTTGGCGATCCCTGCGTGGGTCAGCGCGATACGGGCAAGCTGGACGTCGTCGTAGAAAAGGCCGTAGTTGACCGAATCGTATCCGACCATTTCACTCGAAAGGGTCCAATTTACCCCGGCCGCATCGAAGAGGATGGTAAAGGCCTGGAGGTTTTCCGGCCAGGAGAGAAACTCGCCGGCGTTGTGCATGACGAGATACTCGGCCCCTTTCTTGTCAATAGGGACCTTGAGTTTAAGCCCGGTTTTCTCCTCGATGTCCTCCTCGGCAAACTCGATGACGTCCATGAACGCCTGGGGGTTCATGCCGGTGGAAGACCCGGTTTTCAGTTGTTTGACGGTTCCGGATCGGTGGAGCTCTTCCACGTTGATCCCGAGTTCCTGGCTGAAGAGCTTGCGAATCTCACGATTGATCAGGCCGTTGTCCACGCCGATGGGACAGGTCTGGGCGCACCGCCTGCACAACGTGCAGCGATAGGAAAGCTCGGCCAGACGGGCAACCACGTTCCAGTTCAGATCGATGTCGTTTCCGCGGAATTTGGGAAGGATCTTCCCGCCGGGCTTGAGGTACTTGTTGATGATCTTCCGAAGGGCCTCTGCGCGGAAGGTGGGCCGGTAGATCTCCTGCTTACCGCTGCCGGTATAGACCGGGCAGGCGTCGTTGCAGGTCTGGCACTTCACGCAGTTCTCCATCGACAGCAACAGGGGCTGAAGGAAGGTCCAGTTGTTTTCCTTGGTCAGCAGCTTGGCCAGCCCTTCGAGAAAACGGGCAACCATTTTGTCCTTTTCTTCCTGGCTGCCCGGCTTGGGCATCTGAATGGCGATGACGCCGTCCAGGGTAGCCTCGAGCCGGCCCTTCTGTTCGTCGGTGAGTTCCTGGACCGGTCCGTCCTCCCAATCCTCGTAGGGTGGGGGAAGCTTCAAGAACGCCTCCGGGTTCAATTCCGCCAACTGTGCGTCGGAATTCGATAGGTCCTCTATCTTGACCTCTTTTGTCGCTTTCATGCTTTTTCCTCCTTGGGGAGTTCAGTGGCAACGGTAGCCCAGGATTTTCCTGTTTGAATGTGGGGTGCGCCCCAAGAAACGCCGAAATTCAGTACTTCGCGAATCTTGCCTTCCATTTCGCCTCCCGGCAGGTTGGGTGTGTCTTCCCACCGGACCTTGTGGTATGTGAAATACTTTGCAAAGAAATGTGTCATCCTGGTAAAGGGCATGTAGAGCAGGAAGAGGGAGAAAAGGACCAACTGCAGAAGGACCGGTGCCGGGGCTGTCTCCAGTGTCTCGAATCGAAGGAGAGACTGGGCCACCTGGCGGCTCATCGCGAAGGTCTGATCCGCAAACAGCCATACGAGCAGGCTGCACGCCAGCAGCAGGAGAATATACCCCAGGTTAGAGAAGTCTGCAGGGGTCGTCATCGATCGCAGCGATGGGTCGTTGAGCCTTTTCGCGAGGAGGCCGACGCATCCCACGAGTGCGAGGGTCAGTCCACTGTACCCGGCGAGAATCGTGGCATAGAAGATGGCCTTCCCGATCAGGGAAGAAGAGGCGCCGGCAACAGAGATTCCGATCATCTCCGAAAGCCCTCCCACAACGAGTAGGCCGATGAGTCCGACGAGCAGATACAGTCCCAGATGGAAGGGGTAGGAGGCGTACCACAGGCTTCTGTTGTGGTGATAAACGCCCTTGAGGAGAAGGATCTCTTCTGCCATGGCCAGGAGTTCTGAAACCAGGCTTTTCTTGTTCGGCTTCTTCCACCATTCCATCTCTTCGTAATAGGATCCTCCGTATTTCTTTTTCTCCGCCTCATGTGAAACGGGGTACAGTTCCCATCGGAGATGGATAGGGGTCGTCGCATATTTCTTGATCCTCAGGACGGTGGCCAGTACGAATACGACTACGGCCACGTAGAGCAGAATCTGGACCCATAGCATCGTTTTCTTCCTCCTTTTCTGATTTCGAATTGCGTGCTTTTCAGCTCCGGTCCGATTAACCTGTTTCTGTTGGCTCTTCTGTATTCTTGTCGGGGGGAGTCGTGTAGTCGAGTCCCATCCGTTTCATCTTTCGCCACAGGGTGGTGCGGTCCATTCCCAGTTCCCGGGCGGCACGCTTTCGGCTCCACTGATTTCGGATCAGGGCGGCCTGGATCGCATCCTTTTCTCCCGTTTGAGGGGCCTCCGTGCCCTGTCCCTGAGCCTCCGGGGAGGCTTCCTCCGATTTCCCCTGCGCGATGACCGACCGTGGAAGATCCCCTTTCCTCAGCGTCTTCCCACCCGCCGCTCGATAAGCTTCCTCCAGGATTGTCCTCAGTTCGGTCAGATTACCGGGGAAGGGGTAATCTTGCAGGACGAGAGAGGCCTCCTCATCGATGTCGTGCACCTCTTTTCCTGCTTCCAGGCTCATTTGCCAGAGGATGTCCCGTGCCAGCAAAGGAATGTCCTCTTTTCTTTCCCGCAGGGGGGGCACAAGAACCTTGAATACGTTCAGACAGTAGAACAGATTCTCCCTGAAGGTGCCTTCCTTGACCTTGGTCCCCAAGTCGGTCTGTGTTGACGCGATCAAGCGAATGTCCAATTCTACAGAGGATTCGGCACCCACGGGGAGGTAGACACCTTTTTCCATGGCCCTGAAAAAACCGACTTGCAGCGGATAGGGCAAGTCTTCGATGCCCTCCATGAAAATCGTCCCTCGGTGCGCCCTTTCCAGAAGACCCTTCTTCCGGGGGGTGCCTTCCTTGTCGAGGTCCAGGTCAGGTCCCAGAAGCTCCCTCGTGAGGCTATCTTCGCCTCTCCCTTTGCAGGAGACGTGAAAAAAGGGTCCGTCGGCCCTTTCGCTGAGCCCGTGGATGGCTTTTGCCAACAACCGCTTCCCCGTGCCCGGCTCGCCCTGCAACAGGACCGGTGAATCACCCTTTGCGAGGTCGGGCAAGATTTCGAGAACCTGTGCAAGTCGCCGGTCTCTTCCGATCTTCTTCCGCAGTTCGAAGAGGACGAGTTCCTCCCGAACTTCCTCGTTCGGTCGATCGATCAAGTGAAAAGTCTGCAGCCCCCCAACGATTGCGCCCCCGTCGTCTCTCAAGGGAGATGTTTGGATTCGAATGGAGAGAGGTTTGTTGGAACGATGCAGGACGTTGACCTGGTGGTCGAACGATTCTTTCCCGGTGGTCATGGATCTCTTGATGGAACACGTGGATTGACATATCTCCGGGCGAAACACCTCGTAACAAGTCTTTCCTACCGCCTGTTGCCGGGTGTATCCCGTGATTTCTTCTGCCTTCTGGTTGAAATAGGTAATCCGGCAGTCCTGGCTGATCGCAAAGACCCCCTCCGGTATGTTTTCGAGAATCTGCAGGGGATTCATTGATTCGCTCATCTGTGAGAACCGCATCCTTGTTTCCGGTGAAAGGGCTGCAACAGAGCAAGAAGGATGCCAAGGAGGATTCAACATGCTTTTTTGTATACTATTCGGTGGTTTACATATCGTTGAACCGCAAAAGGCTGTATTCGATGGAAGCCAGGCTCTTGAAACAAACTGAAACATATTGATGGTCTTCCCCTTGCTAATCGCTTCGATTCGCGACTTGAAACAAAGCGAAACATTCGAAACAGAACGTTTCAGGGGGGCGTCAGGGTGCCATCTGAAACTTTTGGAGTCTTCGCCAGAGGGTGGTTCGACTGATTCCCAGAGCGGAAGCAGTCGCCTGACGGTTCCAGCGGTTGGCCTTGAGCGCAAGGAGCAGTTCTTCTCGTTCCATCTGTTCGGGCTCGCTCATGGGGGGGAGCGTTTCACTGGGCGGGGGGGCCTCTTCCTTCGTTCGAAGCAAATAGAGCGGGAAGTGACGGGGTTCGATCTGAACATTCTTGCAGACGATCGTGGCATATTCCAGGATGTTTTCCAGTTCCCGTATGTTTCCCGGGTAATCATACCCGAGCAGGACTTCTTCTGCGGAGGGTGACAGCCCGTTGATGCCCTTCTGACGTTTGAGATTCAATTTCTTCAAGAAGTGTTTTATGAGTAGTGGGATGTCCTCTCTTCGCTGTCGCAGCGGCGGGACCTCGATCTGCACCACGTTGATTCTATAGAAGAGATCCTCGCGGAATCGCCCCTTTCTTATCTGTTCAAGGAGTTCTTTATTGGTGGCTGTAACGATGCGGACATCCGCCTTGAGCGTCTCGGTGCTTCCAAGTGGCTGGTACTCTCCATTTTCCAGTACGCGCAGCAGCTTCACCTGAATGTCCAGGGGGAGGTCTCCGATTTCGTCGAGGACCAGGGTCCCGTTTTCCGCGAGGGCGAAACGCCCCGGCTTGTGTTGTTTGGCATCCGTAAAGGCACCCTTTCGATATCCGAAGAGCTCCGACTCGATCAACGTCTCCGGGAGGGCGCCGCAATTGACGGCAATAAGGGGGCCCTCTTTTCGTCTGCTCAGTTCGTGGATGGCCCGTGCGAGCAGTTCCTTCCCCGTGCCGCTCTCTCCGCTTAGCAGAATCGGAGAATCACTCAGCGCAAGGTCTTTCAGGTGCCTCAAAATGGCCAGCATGCGAGCGTTGTTCGTGACGATGTTCTTGAAAGAGTACCTCTCCTCGGTCTCCATCTGGTAGGCCTTGAGGATGGAGAGGTCGCGGAAGGTTTCGACCGCGCCCAGGATCTTCCCTTCTTTGTCCCTTATCGGGGCCGTACTCACAGACACTGGGATCTGCCGCCCCCACTTGCTCGTGATGACAACTTCGAGGTTCGCGATGTTCTTCTTCTGGCGTAACGTTTGATCGAGGGGGCAGGCGTCGGTGCCGCAAAGATCGGTCTGGAAGATGCTTCGACAGGGCCTTCCCAGCGCTTCCTCCTTGCTGTAGCCGGTAATCTGTTCCGCGGCACGGTTGAACCATGCGATCATTCCATCCTTGTCCACCGTAATGATGCCATCGACCACATTGTCCAGTATCGTTCGGCAGGGAGCTGGACAGTCCTTTTCCATGCAGTTCAATGCGTTCTCAAAGCAGTAAGGGGTGTTGTTCACGGAGGATTCCCCTTGTCCTCTGGAGGTTACGATTTCGTATCCTGCGACCGGAGCCCAGCCGCCAGCCGGTGATCCGGCAGGATAGGCCGTTTCCGAGCAACGATTTGTCGTCCCCTATGATACAAAATGAATCAATATGTTGCAAGCCCGATCCCCATATCAAATTTCGGTCTTCTTGGGCTCCGTCGCTCCCTCCCCCTACAAAGTCGCCCGGCGAAGACCGAAATTCGATATGAGGATCGGGCGAGAGGCCCCACCCCACACCCTGCAAGAATCGAAAATCGGGGACAGCCACTGAATGGCGCTCCCTTTTTGTTTACTATCGGGCACTTAAATTGGTGGCTGTCCCCGAATTCAGGTGGGTCCGGCTCCGTGCCCGATTCTTACTATCAGCTATTGGGATCGAGGACGAGGAAGAGGCAAACTCGATGAGGGGAGGGGTAGGGTACTGGGACGCGACTAGGAGCCTTCTTCGATGGTCTCGACGGCTTCGGTTGCAGCCTCGACGACGTTCGGGTCCGGATCCTGACAAAGCTTTTTCAGGGCGGGCAGTGCCTTCGGGTCCCCTATTTTGCCGAGGAGGTCGGCAATGTCTCCGCGCACGGAGGCGTTCTCCGCTTCGAGGTGGGGGAGAAGGGGGTCGACCATTCGATCCAGACACCTCGGATCCGTTTCCAGGGCTTCTTCCAAGGTGACAAGCAGGGCGATTCTCTCCTCGAAGGTGGATTCCCCCAGATCCGTTGCCAGGAAGCTCGGGTCGCCACCCCCTGCAATCCACTCTGCCGCCTCGAGGGGGCTCCCCTCCTTGATCTGTTTTCGAATCTTCTCGTGCAGGAAAGACTCAGGATCTCCTGCGTTGAGGAGGGAGTAGAGCTTCGCCTCCTCCAGACCTCCCACGTACCGCAGTTCCTGATCGATCAGGAGGGTCGGGACAGACTGGATGGTGTGCTTCTCCGCCAGGTCGGTGTGCAGCATTGCCTCGAACAGATGGGCCGCCAGGTTCGGCAGCCTCCTTGTCAGTGCGTGAACCGTTCGGACCGCGTGGGGACAGTTGGGACAATGGGTGGAGACGAAGAGGAGCATCTCCCGGGGCGCTCCGGGTTGCATGGGCTCGGGAGAATCGGCCCCCTCGGAGTCCTCCTGCGATGCGGCCGCCCAAAGGAACTCCCGGAAGACGGCTATCTCAGGGCCTTCGGGTACGAAGTGGTAGTGCACAGAGGAATCAACCCTCGTGCTCACCGAAAGGCAAGGAAGGAAGGTTGCCTCGTCCACTTCCTCTCTTTCGCAGACGAGCCGCCCCCCTGCCTCGTCGACAAGAGCGTTCACCCACTCTTCCATGGCGCGGGCAACCTTCTCCTCTCCACCCGGAAAGTAGTGAAGCGTCAGTGTCTGTGGCAGGGACGACAAGGGCCTGTCGTGAGAAGGACCCTCTGCAGAGGGTGTGTCGGAATTCTTCATCTTGTCCCTATGAAGTTGTTCTTGGGCAACCTCGTGCGTGCGGTCAGAAGTCGGTGGTGACACGGTCCGAAAGACCGCGGAGATGACACGTGTCATTCACGAGGCGGCAGACCCACTTCCCATCCTGGTAGACGAATTCGTTCAGGGCGGCTGTGTCTTGCCCTATTTCCCAAAAATGAGAATCGTCGAGTCCCAGAAGGGCGGCAATCAGCACCTTGTTGACCACTCTGTGTGCCGCCAGGAGCACCGTCTCGTCCGGGTGTTTGGCCACCACTTCCTCGACGGCCGCCAGGGATCTTGCGCGGACCGCACCGAGTCCTTCTCCTTCCGGGAAGACAACCGTATGAGGGGCCGTCCGCCATTGTTGGTACAGTTCCGGGTAAATCCGCTTCACTTCATCGTTCGGTTTTCCTTGCCAGTCACCATAGTTGAGGTCCGTCAACCCATCGTGCTTGACGACGGCGATCCCGTGGGGTTCGAGGATGATCTCCGCCGTTTCCACGGCCCGGCTCAAAGGGCTGCTGTAAGCTGCGTGGAAGGTCTCGGCCTTGAGCCAGTCCCCGGCACAGGCCGCTTCCTTCCTGCCCTGTTCGTCCAGGGGGATGTCTGCCGTGCCGCGGAAGATCTGGCCCTTGTTCCATTCTGTTCTTCCGTGGCGAACCAGGACGATCCTTGTCACGAGAATTCCATCCTCTTCTTGCCTTCAGATCACAATGTCTTTATGTGCACCCAATGACCCGCTCACCTTACTGCGAGACGTGGTGTTTTGCAACCGGATCGGCGCCTCCTGCGAGGGGGACGAACCGACCCCGGCTGTCGACATTGGACTGCGTTGACTTTTGTAAAAAAATGTGTTAGATTAATAACTTACCGCATCGGTAGGATACTGTTCCTACGTCCCAACCGACCCCGGGAATGACTTCCTCCGATACGAAACCGACCCCTGGAAGAAGAGAAATGCAGAAGAGACCGTTGCGCGCTCTTGAGGAGGCTCAAATGAACCCGCTGGATCTGATGAGTCAAGAGGAATGGGCTGGGACGCTGGCCCGGGTTGCCGGTGAGACGAAGATGACGGCAACCCTCACCGACGACAAGGGCAACCACATTCTCGAAGAGCAAGGACAACGATACCCCCTCTGCCTCAAGATCAGAGAAAAAGAGGCGTCCCGCACCTTCATTTGCAGCCAGACCAACGTTGCCATGCTGGAGGAGGCGAAACGAACTCAGAAGCCGCTGATCGATGAGTGTGAAGCGGGACTGGTTCGCATGGTCGTGCCGATCTGCCGGGAGGGCGTCCTGATCGGTCAGGTGACCGCCTGCGGGCTGGCAGCGGAGGAGGAGGAAGAGATCGATCCTTTCCTGATCGCCAAACAGGTCGGCCTGAGCGAAGGGGAGGTCGAGGATCTGGCCACGCTCACGCCGGCTGTCTCGAAGGCGGACGTAGAAAGGATTGCGGACCGACTCCACGCCGAACTCAACCCTTAGGGCCCGCGAATAAATAATTTCACATTTTCGCATCTCATCTTCGGGCCATCTTTGGCCGCTCCTCAATCGCAAGGTCCTCAGAATAGTCGTACTATTCCTGCGGTCTTGCTCAATCGTCACGACCAAATCTGACCCAAAT
>JAQYVQ010000421.1 GCA_030145435.1 Syntrophobacteria bacterium
ATCCAGGTCGTCCAAGCTCTTGTGGATATCCAGGACGAGGTGCCCGGCCGCCGATGCCTCCTTGGACCCCGGGTACTCCTGGATGAATCCCTTGAATCCCTGGAGCGCCGCTTTGTAGTCCCCCTGTTCGTACGAGACCCAGGCCACGTTGAACGCAACCTCGGGCGCCTCTTCCGCGCCCGGAAAGGCGGCAAGATACCGGCTGCCGACCTGACGCAATCCCTGCCTGGCCTCGAGCTTCTGGAGATCATCCAGATCCTCTTGCTCCTTCAGGGCCTTGTAAAACGAAGCGACCGAGCCGTACAGGCATTCCCGGGGCGACTTCTCGGGAGTCGGACGCTCCGCGCCGGCAACCTGCTTCTCCTCGGGCTTCGGAGACTCCTCGACGGCTCCTTCCTTCTTCTTGTCCGGAGACGCCTCGGCCACCATCTCCTCTTCCGGGCCTTCGGCCTCCTTGGCGGCCTCCTCTTCCTCGACCTCCGGGGGTTCGGGTGCGGCCAACTTTTCATAGGCGACGGCTGCCTGGAAATAGCGCCCTCCCTCATACAGGGCCTCTGCCTGGTTCTCCAGGATGTCGCGCGACTGTCTGCCCTGCTGGAAGAAATCCAGGTAGTAGGCATAGGCATCCGCGGCCTGACAGAACTTCACCTTGTCCTGCTTCTCCGCGGCCAGCAGATGGAGCCGGGTGGCCATATCTCGGGCATAGACCTCGAACTCCTTGTTCAGTCGATCCTTTTCCGTCGGGTCGGTCCGCCAGGAGTATTCCACCTGCTCCAGGACCCCGACCAGTGCCTGAACGTTCTTCTCCGGGTGCTGCATGTCCTTCGCCCGCTGGGCGCAGGCAAAGAGCTTTTCTGCATAGTCGATGTTCTTCTGCGCGTTCCGGGAAAGAGAAATCATCGTGCGGTACACGTCGGCCCCGGCCGCCCAGTTCTCCTTCAGGAAGTATCGATGTCCCAGCTTACTGAGGACGGCGAGATAGATGGACTTCGTGTCGCTCAGTTCCGCGAAATACTCGAGGGCCTCCTCGGGGGGCTTCACCTCGGTGTAGCAGTAGGCCAGGTCCATCAGCGCCTCACGGCGCAGGTTGATCCGTTTGTAGGCATCGATTTCCGTCTTCAGCTCATCGTAGCGAGGGTCTCTGACCAGCGCCTCGAGCAAGGCCAGGGCCTCAGGAAACCTGCTGCGGTTGATGTGACACCAGGCCATCTTGTACCGTGCCATCCCGTGTACGTGGCTTTCGGGTGCGGCGAGAATCGTCAAGTAAGATTCCTCCGCCTTGTCGAGGTTCATGGAGTCGAACTGGTAGTCACCGATCAGCAGGTAGGTCTCCAGCCTGTAAGGGCTCTGCGGAAACCGTTCCACCAGGTCGGTGTAGGCGTTCATCATCTTGTCGAACTTGCCCATTTCCCGGTACTCGTGGGCCATGAAGAAGATAACCTTGTCCTGATAGGCGTACTCTGAAAATTCGTCCAGGATCTTCTTGTACAGGTCGATCGCCTTGGTCTTGAGCAGATTCGCCTCCAGGACCACGACCGCCTTGGACTCGGTCGGATTCTGGACTCGCTTCAGATGGTAGAGGATCCTTGATTTCTCGATGTAGAGGTCTGCCAGCCGAAGGTAGAGATCCGGCAGGTAGGGGCGATGCATCGACTGCTGGATCAGGTCGCGCGTGCCTCCAATCGCGTTCTCCACGCTTTCCAGGTCTCGGGAAAGCTGCCTGAGCAGCCGCTCCCGGTCGACTTCCTCGTCGGCCAGCGCGAAGGGTCTCACACTCGCCCATGCGATCACCAGGACAAGAACCAGCTTCCAATGCTTTCGAACCATATTACCCACGGCACACCTCGTTACTTCTCGTCATTTTCCACTCGGTCTATTGTCACCCGTGCTCATTCCGACGGGGCGTTCTTTGCCACCTTGCCCTGCTT
>JAQYVQ010000430.1 GCA_030145435.1 Syntrophobacteria bacterium
CCCTTCTGGGGATGGGTCTCGAAGACCCGTCTTT
Source organism: Syntrophobacteria bacterium (assembly GCA_030145435.1). Taxonomy (GTDB): domain Bacteria; phylum Desulfobacterota; class DSWW01; order DSWW01; family DSWW01; genus S015-6. The sequence continues at coordinate 35 of JAQYVQ010000430.1, forward strand.
CTTCCGCGGAGAGGGGGAGCGGCTTGTTCAGGGATTCGAGCCTGAGCCCGATCTTTCCGATATCGTGCAGGACCGCCGCGTTACGAATCTTCTCCACCTCGGCCTCGGCCAGTTCCATCCTTCGGGCGATCAACTCGCAGTAGTGGGTAACCCGCCTCGAATGGCCGTGGGTGTAAGGATCCTTGGCATCGATGGCGTATGCAAAGCCCTCGATGGTCTGAAGGAAGACCGCCTTCAGTTCCTCGTGGAGTCGTGCGTTTTCGACCGCGTTTGCCGCCCGGCTGGCAAGGATATACAGGGTCCTCCGGTCGCCTTCGAGGAAGATCCTCCGCTGGTTGAAGGAAAGGACATTCAACATCCCGGTCACCTGGCCCCGAATCGCCAGGGGCACCGACACGAGAGAGTGGAGTTTCCTGCCTGCGTTCAGGCGCCCGCACACGTAAGGCTCCGGGCTTGCGGGCGGGAGCAGGATCGACGTTCCCGAGGCGTGCACCTCGCCCATCGCCCCCAGGTCCAGAAACTCGTCGATCTCGTCAGAAGACAAATCCGGGATGTCCGTGTCGCATATCTTCGAGTACCATTTCTCATCCTCCCGATCCCTGAGCACCAAATTGACCACGTCCGCCTCCGACTCCCTCTTGGCGGATTGGATGATGATCCCGAGCAGCTTGTCCAGGGACAGGGTGGAACTCATGGCCTCACTGATCTCGTAGAGCCTCTGGGCCTCTTTCAACTGGATGTTTTCCCGCTCGAGCCGATCCTTTTCCAGGGCCCTTCGCACGATCAGCGTGATCTCGTCGATCTTGAAGGGCTTCATGACATAGTCGTAGGCCCCGTTCTTCATGGTCTGGATGGCGGTCTCGACCGTTGCAAAGGCGGTTAGCACGATGACTATCTTCTTGATATTGTTTTCCGCCAGTCTCGCCAGCAACTCCTCCCCGCCCATGACCGGCATCTTCAGGTCGGTCAGCACCAGGTTGTAGGGGGCCCGCATCAGCTCCTCGAGGGCCACAGCCCCGTTCTCCGCAGTACGGACGGAATATCCCTCCGAGGTGAGGAGATCGGACAGGACCTCTCGGATGACCGGCTCGTCATCCACGACGAGGATGCGAGGTGCATCGGCAGCTTCGGCAACCGCGCTTTCTTTGAGTCTCTGCTCATCCATTCCGGGTGCGCTTTCTTTTTTTCGTCTGCTTCTTCTTCGGTCGGTCCTCGTCCGCCCTTACCTTCTTGGCGCTGAGGACCTCGTCGTAGACCTTCCTGAGGGGAATCCCCTTCTCTTCGGCCAGCCGCCTGCACACTTCGTATTCGGGCCTTACCTCCGGCTCCCCGAGACAGGGCCCTTCCACCCACTTCGCAGGGATCCACCCGAGGCTCGTCTCGACCTCACAGGCTCGGCGGCTCAGCTTGATTCGGTTCCGGCGGGAAAGGCGAACCCCGAGGGTCGTCGTCTCCTGGAACAGAATTTCCGAAATCCGCAACCCTTCCGACGGATCGGCCAGGACCTGGACGAGGAACCCGGAGCGCCCCTTCTTCATCTGAACGGGAATGAAATATACATCAATCGCGCCGGATTGCAAAAGCCTCTCCATCAGGTAGGGATAGAACTCGGGCTGAAGGTCGTCGATCTGGCATTCGATCACTTCCACCTCGTCCTTCTCGTAGCCCTCGGCCGTTTCTCCGAGGAAGATCCTCAAGAGGTTCGGATGGTCGAACTCGCGGTCGCCGACTCCGTAGCCCACCTTCTGGAAGCGCATGGGCGGCATGGGCGGATGGCCCGGGCCTGCCAGAACCGAGGCGATGGCCGCGCCCGTGGGGGTGACGAGCTCCGCCTGCACGGGATGCTCCTTGACCCGCATGCCCTTGACAATCTCCACCGTGGCCGGGGCGGGCACGGGAAGCACGCCGTGGGAACACCGGACAAAGCCGCCTCCCAGGGGCAGGGAGGACACATAGCTCTCCTGAATGTCCAGGGCATCCACGCCCAGTGCGACGCCCACAACGTCCACGATGGAATCGACGGCACCCACCTCGTGAAAATGCACCTTGTCCAACGACGTGCCGTGGACATGGGCCTCTGCCCGGGCAATGCGCTCGAAGATTTCAGACGCAATGTGCCGGGCACGTTCCGGCAGAGAGCTCTCCGACAAGATCTTCCTGATCTCGGCGTAATGCCTGTGCGGCTGCTTTTCCTCTTCCACGAGCACACGCACAGAGGTCCCTTCCAGGCCCTGCCGTTCCTCGCGCGTGATCTCGATCCGGTAACCGCCGACCGGCAGCGCGGCAAGCCCCTCGCGAAGGCTCGATTCCGGAAACCCCAGGTCCAGGAGCGCACCGAGTGTCATGTCTCCGCTGATTCCGGAGAAGCAGTCCAAGTAGGCGATTCGCATATGAGGGATCCTTGACGGTGGTGTTTGCGGGTAAGCGCCTGATATGCCCTAAGCGCTCCGTCGCAACGAATGATTCCCTCTCCCTCGAGGGAGGGCTAGGGTGGCACAGAAGCTCCCCCTCATCCTGAGCTTCTCCCCAAAGGGGAGAAGGAAATGCCTTTCCAGTTCCTCACAGTCTGTTCATGAGACTCGCAGCGTATCCCGCGCCAAAGCCGTTGTCGATGTTCACCACGGTCACGCCGGACGCGCAGGAGTTCAGCATGGCCAGGAGCGCGGTGACCCCCCCGAAACTGGCCCCGTATCCGACACTCGTGGGCACGGCCACGACCGGCCGGTCCACGAGCCCGCTGACCACGCTGGGCAGCGCCCC
>JAQYVQ010000442.1 GCA_030145435.1 Syntrophobacteria bacterium
GGTCCTCAGAATAGTCGTACTATTCCTGCGGTCTTGCTCAATCGTCACGACCAAATCTGACCCAAATCTGAGCGCGAAACCCCTCCCGCAAAATGAGACAATTCGCCTCCCCCACTGTGAAATTATTTGTTCGCGGGCCCTTAGGGGGCTCTCCCAGGGCTCAGGTTGATTGCGCCTTCGTGTCTCGTTATCCTTACGGGTACAAAAAGAATCAAAGACATCCTCTCGGAGACATGACATGGACAAGAGTATCGAGAACGAAGGCCCCCTCGAGGAAAACCCTCCTGCCGGTCCTACGGAGGGGTCTCTGTCTTCAAGTTCCACGGAGCAGAGAGACAAAATGTTCAAGGCGCTCAAGGAAGATCCCGACGGACAGCACGCCTACCTTATGAAGAATGCCTGTGTGCATTGCGGGCTTTGTGCGGATTCCTGTCACTATTATCTTTCTTCCGGAGACCCGGAATTGATCCCCGCGGTTAAGGCGGAGAAGCTGTCCCGAGCGTTGCGGAAGGAAGCGAGTCCCTTCGGCAGAAAGAAGGATCTCTTGGGTTCCGAGCAGAGGGAGGCGCTATTCAAGGCCGCTTTTCAGGACTGCAGCCTGTGCGGCCGTTGCACCCTAAGCTGTCCCGTGGGCCTCAGCACGAGGCGCGCCATGTACGCCGCTCGGACCATGTTCTCGAGCATCGAAGATCTACCCCCGGGGTTGGATGGCCCCGTACAGACCGCTCTTGAGGTCGGCAATTACATCGATATGTCTACCGAGGACTTCGTGGAGAACATCGAGTGGATTGCCGAGGAAGTTGGGGAGGAGATCGAAATCGAAGACTTGTCGGTTCCGATCGACAAGGAGGGAGCGGAATGGCTGTACATTCCCCACCCGTTGGAAGCTCGTGACTATCCAATGCTGTTGATGGCGGTTGTTAAGATTCTGCACGCGGCGGGCGAGGATTACACGTTCTCTTCCCATGCATATGACACGGCCAACTATGCCTTCTATCAGGGCAACAGGGAGAACACCCGTCGGATAGTCAAGAGGGTGCTCGAGGGAAAGCAGAAGCTTGGCGCGAAAGGGATCGTCCAATCCCCTTGCGGACATGGATACCGCGTGATGCGTTGGGAGGCGGAGGGGTTGTTGGGTGAATCCCTGGATTTCCCGGTCCTGACGATGTCGCAGATGTTGGACCGATATATTCGAGAAGGACGAATCCAACTGATCAAGGACGCGGTAGAAGGTCCGTTCACCTATCACGACCCCTGCAATATCGGAAGGCTCGGCGGGGTGATCGAGGAACCTCGAAGGGTAATGAACGCAGTGACCTCCCAATTCGTGGAGATGGAGCCGCACGGGGTGTGGAACCTCTGTTGCGGGGGTGGGGGTGGGTTGGCTGCCACGGCGGACTACGGGCAGAAGCGTGTCCAAGCCGGTAAGGCTAAGGCCGACCAGATCCGCGAGACCGGGGCCAAAATCGTGGTCACCAACTGTTACAACTGCATGACCCAGGTCCGTGAGCTCAACAAAGCATACGAGTTGGGCATCGAGGTGAAGAGCATTGTGGAATTAGTGGCCGATTCGATGAAGACGTAATAAGGGAAGAGGCGAAAGGGTAAAGGTCAAAGGATAAAGCAGGGATCAGGGGTCAGGCCCAGCGCCTGCTTGCGCGCCCAGCCCGTGCCCGTGTGCGTGCCCGGGCACGCAGCCTGACCCCTGACCCCCGACCCCTGATTTCTTACAAAACCCCCAAATTTTCCCTTGACATACAATCCCTACCTATATAGTATGACATAGATTCCTACAAAACAGGTAGGACTTGTCGACCCGCCACGGAGACACCCGGTTGCCCAAGGCTTTGAAACGTGGACACAGGATGAAACCCATGTCTCTCAACAGACGCTGATGAGAATTTCGACTCGTCCTCAGTATGCACTCCGGCTCATGCTGGACATCTGCCGACATGCTGATGAGGACAAGCCTGTTCATCTTCGCGAGATCGCGACACGCAACAATTTGTCGAAAGGGTATCTCGAACAATTGGTCGTGTCGCTCAAGAACGCACAGCTGATCCGTAGCTTCAGCGGGAGGAGCGGTGGATATCGGCTCGGCAGATTACCAGAAAACATCAGCATTCTCGAAATCATCGAGGCCATCATCGGACCGATCAACGTGGTCGAATGTGTCCAGCGGCCGGAGGAGTGCATGATGGCCGACCTGTGCGACTGCAGGTCTCTCTGGCGGCTCCTGAACCACAGGATCGTTGATGTGCTCTCCGAGTACTCATTGAAGGATCTTTGCGAGAAACAGGGCATGAAGAGGATTGCGCAGGCCCTGAAGCAGTACAAAGACTAGCCCAATCAGGGGGAGGCAATGAAAGAGATGAAGATCAACGACAGGGTATTGCGGATCGTGAGAGAGGACGTCACCGATGTGGAGGTGGATGCATTCGTCTACTACGCCACCTCAGACCTTGTGCTCGGCTCCGGCTGGGGGACTGCCATCTCGCTCCGTGGCGGTCCGAGCATCCAGGAGGAGTTGAACGGCCTGGCGCCGGTCGACACAGGGGATGCGGTGATCACGGCCGCAGGGGAGATGAAGGCCAACCACATCATCCACGCCGTGGGGCCCAGGTTCCAGGAGGAGGACGAAGAGGCCAAGCTCCGGAAGACGATGCTCTCCGCACTGAAGTGCGCGGAAGAGAAGGGTATGGCTACGCTCGCCTTCCCGCCCATGGGGACCGGCTTCTATGGAATCCCCCTGGATCTGAGCGCAAAGGTAATGTTCGAGACCATCCGCGCGCACCTGAACAGCGGCCAAAGCTCGGTCAAAGAAATCCAGATTTGTCTAATGGACTCCAGGGAGTTTCCTCCCTTCGAAGCCCAGATGGACAAGATCTGAAGAAAGAGGAGTCGACATGCACGAGAGTCAATTGCTTCACTTCGCAGCGCACCGGTTGCAGGAAGTGGCCCTGCTCATTATGGCGACGGTATACACGATCCGGCTCATCTGGCTCTTCCGGTTCAAGGCGGGAGGCGATCGGCAGGGTCGGACCGGGCGTTTCAGCACTTCCCCCCAAAAGGGCGCCCTCTACTCGCTGGCGAACATCGCCATGCCCTGGGCCATGGAGAGCACACGAACGAAGCCGGTCTTCTGGATTCAGTTCGCCCTGTTCCACCTGGGCGTGACGGCGGCCATCACCCTGTCCTTTGTGATTCCCTATGCTCCTTCGGTCCTTAACAACGGACTCGTCGTCTTCGGCTTTCAGGCGTTCATCGGGGCCGCCTGCCTGATCGGGTGTTACCGCATGTACCGGAGGATCTCGGACAAGACGATGCGTGCGATCAGCGCGCCGGACGACTACTTCAGCCTCGCCCTGCTCACCGTATGGTTTGCCTTCGGCGTGTTGGCGGCGCCGAACGACATCTCGAACGGGGAAGGGATCATGATCACCTTCTTCATGCTCACGGCCTTCTTCCTCATCTACGTGCCCTTCAGCAAGATCGGGCATTACCTCTACTATCCGATCACGCGCTACTACCTGGGCAGGAGCCTCGGGTACAGAGGGGTCTTCCCAATTCAGAAAAGCGTCAAGCCGCAGAAGGTAGCTCACTAGCATACAGAACGACCGGATGATCGTACTGGAAAAGGGAGAAAGGGAATATGGCTACGCAAGTTCGATCGCACAAGGCCCAGAAGGTCCTGGACAGGCTTTCCAAGAAACTCAACAGGCAAATGGTAGGCTCAATGATAGCCTGCGTTCATTGCGGGATGTGCACGGAATCGTGCCATTACGTGCAGACCAACCCGGATGACCCGACCTACGCGCCCGCCTACAAGGCGGACCAGATCCGAAAGATCTTCAAGCGCCACCACGACTGGATGGGGAGGGTCTTCCCCTGGTGGGTGCATGCAAAGACGATCCTGACCGACGAAGATCTCGAGGAGCTCAAGGACATCGCCTTCGGGAAGTGTACGAACTGCCGGAGGTGTACGATCAACTGTCCCATGGGGGTCGACTTCGCGACGGTGAACCGGATGGTCCGGGGCCTTCTGGTCCACGTCGGTGTCATGCCGGAAGGCGTTTCCGTGGTCAGCAAGGACCAGTGGGAGATCGGCAACCAGATGGGGGTCTTGAAGGAGGACTACATCGACACCATCGAGTGGATGGAGGAGGAGCTCCAAGACGAGCTCGAAGACCCTGAAGCGAAGATTCCCATCGACAAGCCGGACTGTGACATCGTCTATACGATTAACCCGAGAGAGGTGAAGTACGACCCTCGAACAATCGCGGATGCGGCCAAGATCTTCTACTACGCGGGCGCGAACTGGACCATGGCGAGCGAGGGCTGGGACATGACCAATTTCGGCCTCTTCTCCGGCGACGACGACCTGGGCGGAACCGTGGCCAAGCGAGTCTACGAGAAGGTCCAGGAACTCAATGGCAAAATGCTCGTCATCTCCGAGTGCGGACACGGGTACCGCTCGACCCGCTGCGAGGGGCCGAACTGGGGCGGCGTGACGCTCCCCTTCGACAGCGAAAGCTCGGTCGACACAATGCTCCGGTACATCAAGGAAGGCAAGATCAAGGTGGACAAGACGAAGAACAGCACCCCGGTCACCTTCCATGACTCGTGCAACAACGCGAGAAGCTGCGGGCTCTACGAAGAGCCCCGGGAACTCCTGAACCTCGTATGCTCCGACTTTCGCGAGATGTACCCGAACCGTGCGGAAAACTACTGCTGCACCGGCGGCGGCGGGGCCATGTCCATGGGCGAGTACACGCCCAGGAGACTCAAGTCCGCCGAGGTGAAGGCGAACCAGTTGAGGGAAACAGGGGCGAAGATCGTTATTACCTCGTGTCACAACTGCGTCGACGGGTTGAACGACCTGATCAAGCACTACAAGCTGGACATGGGAGTTACGCAGCTCGTCAACCTGGTTGCCGAGGCCCTGGTGCCGCCCGAGAAGGCCGTGCCGGCCCAGGAGCCGAAGGCGGCTGCCACCCTGAAGGGCTACAAAATCCTGGTCGTGGATGACGAACCGGATACGCTCACCTATCTCACAACCGTCCTCGAAGACAACGAGGCAACGACCCTGCAGGCTGCGGACGGCGCGACAGGTATCGAGCTGGCCAAGAAGGAAAAGCCGGATCTGATCACCCTGGATATCTCCATGCCCGGCATGGACGGAGGGGAGGTCTTTGCCCGGTTGAGAGAGGACCCGGAGACCCGGATGATCCCTGTTTGTATTGTTTCCGGGAAGCCGGAGCTGAGAGGGCTCATCTATGACAAGCCCCACCGGCCTCCCGAAGGGTACCTGGACAAGCCGGTGGAAGAAGAGACACTCGTACTCAATGCTCGGAAAATCCTGGAACTCGCTCGCAAACAGAATTAGACGAGCGCACTCTCGAATCCGGCAGGAAGGACACGAGTGACGGTCAAGAAGATACTGGTCGTGGATGACGAGCCGGACACGGTCGCCTACCTGACAGCGATCCTGGAGGACAACGACTACGTCGTCTGCTCCGCCCACAACGCGGAGAGGGCGATGGAACTGCTGGACACGGAACTCCCGGATCTGATGCTCGTGGACGTGATGATGCCCGGCGCCTCCGGCCTGAACCTGATACGCCAGGTTCGGACCCATCCCAAATACGGTGACCTCCCGATGATCGTGGTTTCGGGAAAGGCCGAGGTCCTCCGA
>JAQYVQ010000567.1 GCA_030145435.1 Syntrophobacteria bacterium
AACGGATGACCCATCTGTTTGTCAGTCTTCAGGAACAATGTCGCAGGTCTTGGTGTTCTCGTTCCACTCGGTTACCAGAGTCGGGATGTCCGTACAGGGGACCTGATCTTCGCTTTCAGGTCCGCAGCAGAGACAAGCGAAATCGTCTTCCACGATGACCAAACATGAGTCCGGGACTGCATGCACGATGTTCGCGCATATGGTCGGTTCGGCCTGGTCGCAAGGATTGTCTCCACAGCCGCCCAGCGCGAAGGCAACGCACAGTCCGGCACAAATCAGCAATAGAAAACAAAGTCTCCACATCTTCATTTTCACCTCCTGCATTTGTTGGGATGCATGTTCAGGGAACCAATGGAAGATCTTCTAACAAAGAGTGATCCTGCATGTAAAGCAATTTCTTGCGTTCTAGCACACTTCGGATCCACCAATCAAGTAAAACAATATTTTCTTCGGGTCGTGCCACCTTCGAGGCTCTTCCCTTCCTATCCATGATTCCGGATAATCGATTCCGGTGTCGTCGTTTAAGAGAAAAGAAAAACAGGCCGAGATGCCACGGAAAGAGAGTCCTACCATGAGAGCCCTGTATTTTGATGCCGACCCGAAGCGAATCGCCCTGATCAAGGCACTTTCCACGGTCTGGAAGAAGGCTGCTCTGTCACGCCTGTCCCCGCTCAAGTATGCCGAGGTGGAAGAACCGGAGATACCGGGTCCCAACTGGGTCAAGGTGAAAAACAAGATGTGCGGGCTCTGCGGCTCGGACGTTCACTTCCTCTTCATGGAGATCGACCCGAGGGTGGCCCCGGCGGCGGTCCCGCCCCTGCCGCGGAAGTTCCTGGGTCACGAGATGGTCGGCGAGGTGGTCGATGCGGGCGAGGGGGCCGCCGAGTTTCGCCGGGGAGACAGGGTCATCCAGAGAATCGACTGGCCCAGCTGCTTCCAGAAGGAGAGTGCCCCCATGTGCAGGCAGTGCGCCAGGGGCAACTATCCCCTGTGCGAGAACCCGGGGTGGGAGGGCCTGCCCCTGAATGTGGGGGGAGGCTTCTCCCCGTACATGGTCCTGCACAAGACACAGCTCATCAAGATCGATGATGCCATGCCGGACGAACACGCCATCCTGATCGAGCCGACCGCCTGTGCGGTCAGAGCGACCCTGAAAAGGCCGCCCGGGGAGGGGGAAAAGGCCCTCGTCATCGGCACCGGGGCCATTGGGCTGAGCCTGATCGGAGTGGCCAGGGCCATGCATCCGGACGTGGAGATCCATGCCACCTACCGATACCCCCATCAGGCGGAAATGGCGATGGCCCTTGGGGCCTCGGGTGTGGTGGAGGAGAAAGACGCGTACCGAAGGGTAGCGGAGATTACAGGAGGAAGGCACTTCTCCGGCCTCTTCAACAATGAGATGGTGATCGGGGGTTTCGACGTCATCTACGACACGGTTGGAAGCGACAGGAGCCTGAAGGATGCCCTCCGATGGGCCAGGAGCGAGGGGAGCGTCGTGGTCGTTGGGATCAACTTCGCCCCCAAGAAGCTCGATTACTCGCCCGTCTGGTTCCAGGAGGTGAAGCTCTTCGGCATCAACTGCCACGGGCGAGAGGTCTTCCGGGGAGAAGAGATGAATTCCTTTGAGGTGGCGCTTACCCTCTACCGGGAGGAAGCTCTGGATTTCAGCAATTTCGTGACCCACCGCTTCCCTGTACAGGATTACTTGAAGGCGATCGAGACGTTCCTCGACAAGGGGAAGACCCGGGTGGTGAAGATCGCGCTCGTTCACGCATGATTGCCTTCAGGAGGAAGCTTCCTACTTCTTGAAGAAGTCGAGAAGAACCCGGTTCACCTCCTCCGGCTTCTCGAAGAAGAAGCCGTGCCCGGCCCCCTCCACGACATAATGCTCGGCCCCTGGAATCCCCTCGGCGAGAAGCCTTGCGTTCTCAGGCGGCATCATGCGGTCCTCGCTCCCCGTGATAGCCAACACCGGGCAGCGGATCTCGCCGAGGCGCCTCCTCACGTTGAACACGCTCAGTGCGCCGATCTGGCCGGCCGCCCCTTCGGGCGTGGGCCAGTTCCGGATGGAAAACCGAATGAACTCATCGAGGCGGCCCGTCTCTTCCCGCATGAAGCGCTCAGCGAACATGGTGGGCACCCAGTTGCGGACGGCCTCCTCGACCGGCACGCCCGGATCGGTCGCCTTCCCCAGGGCCGCCATCACCTCCTGGGTCGGCCGAATCGCATGCCTGCCACCGTGTGTCGTACACCCCAGGACGACCTTCCTGACCCGATCCGAATGGTCGAGGGCCAGGGCCTGAGAGATGAGCCCTCCCATCGAAACCCCGAACACGTGGGCGTCGTCGATGTCCAGGGCATCCATCAGGCCCACCGTATCGGCCGCCATGTCCGACACCTGGAAAGGCCCGGCCGGCGTCCTGGTCTCGCCCACCCCTCGATTGTCGAGCGTGATGACCCGAAAGTGCCTTGCCAGGCCCTGAACCTGGAGCCCCCACGATTCCTTGACCATGCTAAACCCGCCGATCAGGACCACCGGATCTCCGGACCCCCGAACACGATACGCTATCTCCACCTCGTTGACCTGTACCTTGGGCACCCTCTGTCTCCTTTCACACCCTCTTTTGACGATGAGAAGATCATAGTCCCTGAACAAAAGGCTTGACAAGGGTTGGCGTTCAACATATTCTGAATATTCAGGCTTTACTGAATTTTCCGAAAAGAAACAAGGAAAGGCCGATTCATGCCGAAGAAGGTGGAAGAATCAGACGTCCCATGCTGCGAATCCGATCCCTTGAAAGGCGCCAGCCGGGGCGTAAGTTGCTGCAAGGTGGACGCCTTGATAACGATCGACGGCCGGGGACAGATCGTGCTGCCGAAAGATATCCGGGCCAGGGCCGGGATCGAGGGGGGCGACAAGCTGGCTGTTATCAGCTGGGAAACCGACGGCAGGGTTTGCTGCCTCTCCCTGATCAAGGCGGACGAATTCGGGACCTCCATCAAGGGGCTGCTCGGCCCGATGATGGAAGAGATCCTGCAGGGCTGAAGAACCATTGACGAACGCCTCTCCGAAAGGGGGGACCCATGACCATCACCGACTCCGCGAGCTTACCCCCCCCTGTCCGGGAAACGGACAGCATCCTTACCCCGGCGAACAGGCGGGATCATTTCCTGGCCCGTTGGGGCTACAAGAGGAGCGAGCACAGGGTCGAGGCCGGTCTCTATGCCCTTGGCGACCCCACGCCGGCGTCGCCCGTTTTCGTGACCGCAAACTACACCCTCAGCTTTGATGCGCTCCGCTCCTCCCTTAGAGGGACGGACGGATACCTCCTGGTCCTGGACACGGAGGGCATCAACGTTTGGTGTGCAGCAGGAAAGAAGACCTTTGGCACGGACGAGCTCGTCCATCGGATCCAGGCAACGAGGCTGGAGGACGTGGTCGAACACCGCCGGCTGATCCTGCCCCAGCTGGGGGCGCCCGGCATCTCGGCACAGGAAGTGAAGCGGTGTTCCGGGTTCAAGGTCGACTTCGGGCCGGTCAGGGCAAAGGATCTGCCCACCTACATGAAGACCGGGGAGGCCACGCCGGAGATGCGTCAAGTGAGGTTCGACCTGGGGGATCGAATCGTCCTGATTCCGGTGGAGCTCGTGCAGGTACTCCTGCCCATGCTCGTGGCAGCCATCGTCTTGTTCTTCGCAGCCGGTCCGCTGGCAGCCGCTTCAGCGATCATCGCCGTCCTGGCCGGTGCGGTCCTCTTCCCTGTCCTGCTTCCGTGGATCCCGACGTCTGCATTCAGCACGAAGGGATTCCTCCTGGGCGGGGTTGCCGCCATGCCCTTTGCCGTGACAGCCTTCATGACGAATACTTCCACCGTGTGGTGGGACAGGCTCGGCTGGCCCCTCGTCTATCTCCTCACCATGCCGCCGGTGGCGGCTTTCCTGGCGTTGAACTTCACGGGAGCCAGCACGTTTACATCAAGGAGTTGGGTAAAACGTGAAATATTTACTTATGTGCCGATCATGGCGATAATGATAGGGGCAGGCATCTTGATCGTCGTCACGCTTTCGTTGATCCGTCTCCTGGGAGGAACAGGATGAGCCATCCTTTGAGAGAAAACACGCTTCGATACGACCCGGACCATTGTGTGGGATGCGGGGTTTGCTCGGCCGTCTGCCCCCATGGGGTGTTTTCACAAAACGGCCGTGTGGCCGAGCTGTCGAATCCGGAGGAGTGCATGGAGTGCGGAGCCTGTCAGCTCAACTGCCCGAGCGGCGCCATTTTCGTCGACAGCGGGGTGGGGTGTGCCTACCTCATGATGAAACAGGCCCTGCTCGGGGAAAAGAAGACCGCTGAGTGCAGCTGCTAAGGGTTCGCGCAGAAATAACTTCACCGGGGAAGGGCCAATCATCTCATCATGGGGATGGGTTTTCGCGCCCAGATTTGGGTCAGATTCGGCCGCGACGATCGAGCAAGACCGCAGGCATAGCACCGCTATGTCGAGGATCTTGCGA
>JAQYVQ010000344.1 GCA_030145435.1 Syntrophobacteria bacterium
TCGGCCTATGAGAACACGGAGTTCATCCTTCTCCTCCAGAAGGTGCCCGAGAAGGAGAGAAAGGAGCGCTGTCTCGCGCTCCTGAAAGCAGTGGGTCTCGAGGGAATGGAGCACCGAAGGCCCTTCGAACTCAGCGGTGGGCAGCAGCAGCGCGTGGCTGTGGCAAGGGCGATCGCGGCAGGGCCGAGGATTGTCCTGGCCGACGAACCGACGGCAAACCTGGACTCCAAGACGGCCGCGTCCCTGCTCGATCTCATGCGGGAACTCAACCGCCAGGAGGAGACCACGTTTCTTTTCTCCACACACGATCCCCTGGTGATGGAGCGCGCTACGCGCACCGTAAGGCTCCGGGACGGAGAGATCCTGGAGGACACGGCCGGCGCCACCTCAGGGGAGCCCGCCGGGGAAAGAAGAGGGGAGTGAACGTGAGGGGAATCTCCCGATCCAGGCAGTGTCGCCTCTTGCTCGTGACCCTCCTCGGTGGCGTCCTCCTCCTCTACGCTCCGCAATCCAGTGCAAGGCAGCTCTATGACTCAGGCTCCACGTATGCGGACCTGGGCGCAACGTTCAAGAATCTGTTCCTGGGAAACCGGTATTATGAGATCCCGTTCCTGGACGACCGGACCCAGGTCACGGACTATATGAGAGCCCGGTTGATGCTCGATCTGAGGGCATCGGAGGCGTTTGCTCTCGAGGTGCACTATCAGCATTGGGCCTTCATCAACCCGCCGCAAACATCTTTGGCCCTGGTCGGGTTTCTGCCCGTTACCGACACAGTGAGCCTCTACCGGTACACCCGACTGGCCTGGGACATAGAAGAAACGGATGATTTCCTCTGGGTCCAGGAGTTCGACCGGTTGGCCCTTACCGTTTCAGCGTGGAAGCTGGACTTCATCTTCGGCAGGCAGGCCATCACCTGGGGAACCGGCCGGTTCTGGCAGCCCACAGACCTTTTCAGCTCCTTCGGCCCCCTTCAGGTCGACAGAGAATTCAAGGCCGGAAACGACGCGGCCCGGCTCCTCCTCGCCCTGGGCGATTTCACCCAGGCGGAATTCGTCTGGGCCTTCGGCAGGGATGCGGATCCGGACCGGTCCGCCGGCGTGGGGAAATTCAAGACCCTGTTCAAGGACTACGATATCTCCCTCCTCGGGGGCTGGGTGCAGACCGACATCGTGGGGGGCGGAGACTTTGCCGGAGACCTGGGCAGCACGGGGATCGGGATTCACGGCGAGGTGATGTTCAACCATGTGAAAGACAGCTCCGATTATCTCGATTTCCTCGTCGGGCTGGACTACCGGTTTCCGGGCAAGGGACCCTACCTGTTGGGAGAGTACTACTACTACGGTGCCGGGGCCACGAATGCGGAAGGCTTGAACCAGGTTTTGAGCAACAACAGGATTCTTTCGAGGGGAACCCTCCTGCTCGGTCGCCACAACCTGGGCCTTGGAGCCAGCTACGAGCTCCTGCCGATCCTGATGGGGATGTTCAACGTCCTGGTGAATCTCACGGATCCCTCTGCTATCCTGAACCCGGTCCTCGAGTATTCGATAGCGGACAATGCAGCTGCCACGGTGGGGTGTACCATCCCCCTTGGGGAGGCGCCTACGTTCGTGCTGTCGCCGGGAGGGCTCGCTTTGTCGGATGCCCGCTTGAACAGCGAATACGGGACCTACCCGTTCACGTTCTTTATCGAGGTGAGGTTCTACCTCCAATAGGGATATAGAGGAAAGAGGAATGGCGGAAGCCGCGAATCGGAAGGCAGGCTCCGGGTCGGCGGAAGGGAAACTCGGAACCTTTGCCGGGGTGTTCACGCCGAGCATCCTGACGATCCTCGGGATCATCCTGTTCCTTCGGCTCGGATACGTCGTGGGAAATGCAGGCTTGGGCCGCACGCTGCTCATGATTGCCCTGGCCAATGCGATTTCGATCCTCACGACCGTGTCCCTGTCCGCCATCGCCACGAACCTGAAGGTCAAGGGGGGTGGGGACTACTATCTCATCTCCCGCACCCTGGGGCTCGAATTTGGAGGTGCCATAGGCATCGTCCTCTTCCTGGCGCAATCGGTGTCGATCGCCTTCTACTGCATCGGCTTCGGCGAGGCCCTGACCGACGTTCTTCCCGTTTCCGGCAAACACCTTCCGCAAATTATCGCAGCGGCCGCCGTCTCCTTTCTCTTCATCTTTGCCTGGCTGGGCGCTGATTGGGCCACCCGTTTCCAGTACGTGGTGATGGTGATTCTGGCAACGGCGCTCGTCTCGTTCTTTGTCGGTGGCGTGGCCCGTTGGGACAGCGCCCTGGTGGCGAGCAACTGGACATCTCCCGCATCCGGCCCTTCTTTCTGGGTGCTCTTTGCCATCTTCTTTCCTGCAGTCACCGGGTTCACCCAGGGAGTCAGCATGTCCGGTGACCTGAAGGACCCGGGCAAGAGCCTGCCGCGCGGCACCTTCATCGCCGTCGGGCTGTCGGCCCTGGTTTATGTAACCGTCGCCTTCCTGTTCGCCGGGGGACTGCCACGGGAGGTGCTCAGCCAGGACTATGCATCCATGAAGCGCGTGGCCAGCATCGGGTTCATCATCGATGCGGGTGTGATCGCGGCCACCTTGTCGTCCGGCATGGCCTCCTTCCTCGGCGCGCCCCGGATCCTGCAGTCCCTGGCGCAGGATCGCATCTTTCCGTTCCTCCTGCCCTTTGCCAAGGGAGCCGGAGCGACAGGGAACCCGCGGCGGGGGGTGCTGCTCGCCTGCGGGATCGCTTTCGCCACGGTTGCCCTCGGGAACCTGAATTTGATCGCGCCCGTGGTTTCCATGTTCTTCCTGATCTCCTACGGGCTCCTCAACTACGCAACCTTCTACGAGGCAAGGGCGGCGAGCCCCTCATTCCGGCCGCGATTTCGGTGGTTCGATGCCAGGCTGAGCCTTCTGGGCGGGATTGCCTGTCTCGGCGCCATGCTTGCCATCGACGTGGCGGCAGGGTTGGTTGCCATTGCCGTCCTCTTCTCGATCTACCAGTACCTCAAGCGGACCGCGGGCCCGGCACGATGGGCGGACAGCCGCCGGTCCTATCACCTCCAGCGGGTCCGGGAGCATCTGCTGGGCGCGGCCCGGGAGCCGGAGCATCCCAGGGACTGGCGCCCGGAGTTGCTCGTGTTCTCGGATGACCCGGAAAGAAGGGAACCCCTGCTTCGGTTTGCCTCCTGGCTCGAAGGCCCGAGTGGACTGACCACCGTGGTCAAGATCCTGGAAGGGGAAGGGGTGAAGATGACCAAACGGCGGGACGAGGTGGAGGCCGAGCTTCGCAAGGACCTGGCCCGGCTTCATCCCGGCGCCTTCCCGCTAGCCGTGGTCGCCCCGAACCTGAGCGTGGGCGTGAACACGCTGGTGCAGGCCTACGGGATCGGGCCGATTCGTGCGAACACGATCCTTCTCAATTGGATGGAGCAGCTTCCTGGAGGTGAAAAGACACAGAGCACGCAGGGCTACGGGCGCAACCTGCGCGGGGCCTTCCGGCTGGGCTGCAACGTCATCGTGCTGGACGCAAAAGAAGAGACCTGGGCTGCATTGGCCGAGGTGCCCCCGGAGAAGCGGCGGATCGATGTGTGGTGGTGGAGGGATCGAACGTCCCGGTTGATGCTCCTGCTCGCCTACCTCATGACCCGGAGTGAGGAATGGAGCGGGGCAAGGATACGGGTCCTAGCCGTCGAATCAAAGAAAGAAGAAGGCGAGGCCGAAGACGACTATGAAGCGACCGTCGAAGACCTTCGCAAGACGCTGGAGGAATTCAGGATCTCGGCCGAGCCGGAGGTCTTGGTCAACACGAGTGTGGAGACCGTGGCGGAACACTCGGGCAACGCGGCCCTCGTCTTCCTGCCCTTCCGCCTGAAAGGAGACCATTTGGTGGGCCCTTTTGGCGGGCGCGTCGAGGACCTTCTCGCTCCCCTGCCGGTGACGGCAATCGGTCTGGCTGCAGAGGACATCTCTTTGGATGCAGAGCCGGAGGAGGGGAAGTCCGCCGAGATGGCGGCGGCGCTCGATGCCTTTTCCGACGCCAAGAAGAAGGCTGAAAAGGTGGAACGAGAGGCGGCCGAGGACCATGGGTATGCTGAGAAGAAGCTGAGCGAACTCCGGGAAGCAGCCGCTGCCGGCGTAAACGAAGAGGTCCGGTCAGACATCGAGGCGGCGGCCCTGGACGTGATGGAGCTTGCCAACAGGGCCGCGCGACGCCAGACCGAGGCCCAGGCCAAGATGGAGGATGCCGCGAAGAAGGCGGAGGCGGTCGGCGCGTCCCCAGAAGAGGACAGCCAGGACTCCGAAGAGGAGCAGAAGGCCGAGAAGGAGAGGGACGAAGAGCCGGAGGCGCCTTGAGGGTTGCGCTCTTCCTGAATCCGACGCATGCATCGCCGCATCTTATATCTGTCGAGGCCCTGCCGGGCATTCCGGCTTTACAGTCAGGGGCGAAGATGCAAGAATAACGGCTCGCAAGAAGATGCCGGAGAAACTCAAGACAAAGAGGAGAAAAGAATGCGTTTCACCAAAGTAACTGTAATAGCGGTTGTTATCTTCACGATCGTCATGGGAGGCCTGTTCGTGGGGTGTGGGGGTGGCGGGGCTAGCGTCCAGCAGTC
>JAQYVQ010000616.1 GCA_030145435.1 Syntrophobacteria bacterium
ACGGAAGAACGAGGAGGAGGGGCAGGAAGCGAAGACGATCGAAGCATGGCCTCTTACTCGACATGGGTGTCTCTCCTTTTTGAACGCATGTGCCTTGCGTGACAGTGCCTCATTTGTCTTGAGTCTTTCTGCTCCGAAGCCGCTGGTCTTGATCGGCCAGGGCTTCGGACGGACTCTTCCCCTCCATCAGGACCTCCTGCAAGGCGATCTCGAGGGCCTCGGATATGGAGGGGAACGACGGAAGGGTAGGCGCAGGTCTTGCGTCTCGGAGCGCCGCGGCCAGCACCATGCCCTCCGGGTCTTGGGTGAAGAGTGGATCGTCATAGACCGGCTGGAATGGCGACAGCATCCCGGAACCACTGTATTTGGCGACTTGGTGCTCCGTGGAGCAGAGATGCTCGAGAAGCCGAACCAGGACGGGCAGCTTCTCCTTGTCCTGCGTGAGGACCCCGAACCCCCATCCGTCTACGAGCGGGATCGAGGCGCCTCCGGGCCGAGCCCTCGGAAGGCAGGCGATCCGTATCTGATCGTTGTACTGGCTGTGCTTCTTCAGCATGGCCCTTTCCCACGACCCTCCCTCTGTCATCGCAAACAGGCCACCGGCCAGCCCCTGGAAGATCGTATCCTGATCCATCGCGTAGAGGGTGGTGGGAGTCACCCGATGTTTGTGGGCCAGATCCCGGTACCACTGCATCGCCCCTGCCGCGGCCGGGGTGCAGAGCGTGATCTGTCCTTCCTTGTCTTGCAGAACACCGCCCAGGCCCCAGAACCAGGGCAGCCACTGGAGAATCGATTTGCGGCTTCTGGCCGCCGGAACCCCGAAGCCCCATTGATCGATCGTTCCGTTACCGTCCAGGTCCTGTGTCAGCCCTTTGGCGCCGGCCGCGAGCTCGTCCCATGTCCACGTCGGGGACGGCACGGGGATCCCGGCCGCGTCGAACAGGTCCTTGCGATACAGGATCACCCGGACACCGATGTCATAGGGCAGCACGTAACGCATGCCCTGCCACTCCACGCTCGGGACAAGAGCGGGTATCAGGGTCCCCCATGCTTGGACCGGCAGCCTGTTGTCCATGGGTTCGAGGATTCCCTGATCCACAAGGGCGGGCATCGAATCCAGGCGGACGCAAGCCAGGTCCGGCCCCTCACCCGAGGCGTGGACCACCATGAGTTTCTGCAGAACCTGCTCTGTCTTTCCGGGCACGAGTTCCAGGTCAAAGGTCCATTCCGGGTTCTCTTCCCGTATCATCTGCCAGGCCGTCTGGAGCCAGGGGCTTTTCTCGGAAGGAGAGAACCACTGCGGCAGGGCAACGGTGATTCGCCTCTCCTCTGTTTGTTCCGCACGCTGGCAGCCCAGGCCCAAGAGGGTCATCATCATGATCAGTGGTGCGAAATGCCGAAGAGCATTCACGCGATTCTTCATGGCCTTTCCTTCAACCGAACGGTCACGGGGCTGTGTGGCGGGGCCTTTCTCCTTTCGCCTTCTTATCCCTGCACCTGTCATCTTCATCCGGACTTCCTTGCGGGATGCGTTATCCACTCGGCCTCAAGCTTTCCCATCCGATTCGATTCAGGACAACCAGGAGGAACAGGATCGGCACCATGGAAACCACGGACAGGGCGCAGATCTTTCCGATTTCGAACCCGTGCTCGCCCACGTACTGGTAGATGCCCAACGGGAGC
>JAQYVQ010000021.1 GCA_030145435.1 Syntrophobacteria bacterium
ATTCAAGGGCCCGTGCCCCTGCCCGTAACACGGCTGCCGGAGAGCCAAACGACCCTTGACACGGATCGTGTTCACCGTCGACTCTTCCGGATCCTTTTCCCCACGGAGAAGACGGTTTCGTTGCTCGAGAAGCTCGCCCTGTCCGGTTCTGTGAAGACGTCCATCTCCGTAGAGGAAATCCCGACAGGGGGCAACCCCTGACGCATCCGAAGGGCTCGGGCAGAAATAAGTTCGCAGGGAGGGGGTTAACCATATCATTTGGGGAGCGGGGTTTCGCGCTCAGATTTGGGACAGATTTGGTCGTGACGATTGAGCAAGACCGCAGGAATAGTTTTACTATTTCGAGGATCTTGCGATTGAGGAACGGCCAAAGATGGCCCGAAGATGAGATGCGAAAATGTGAAGTTATTTTTGCCCGAGCCCAAGGGAGGAAGCAATCCGATGAGAAGGTCCAGGATCCTCGGGATGGGGCGGTTCTTGCCGGAACGTCGTGTCACGAACTTCGATCTTGAGAAGATGTTCGAAACAAGCGACGAGTGGATTCAACAACGATCAGGAATCGTCGAAAGGCGTTACGCCGACGAGGGCGTCTACTGCTCCGACCTGGCACTCGAGGCAACAAAACAGGCGCTCGACAACGCCAAGATGAAGGCCGAGGAGCTGGATTTCATCATTCTTGCCACGTTGAGCCCTGACCACCACTTCCCGGGGACGGCCTGCTATCTCCAACAGAAACTCGGGGTGCCCGAAGTGGGATGCCTCGACATCCGAAACCAGTGCAGCGGATTCATCTACAGCCTTTCCGTGGCGGATGCATTTGTCCGAATCGGGACGCACGAAAGGGTCCTCGTGGTGGGCTCCGAGGTACATTCAAGTGCCCTCAGCTTTACGAAAGAAGGCAGAGACGTGACCGTTCTTTTCGGAGACGGCGCAGGCGCGGTAATCGTCGGGCCGTCGGAAGACCCGGAGCGCGGCATCCTCTCCTCTCACCTGCACGCAGACGGACGTTTCGCGGATGCCCTGAAGCTCGACATCTGGGACATCAGTAAGAAGCCCTACGTAACGCACGAGATGATTGACGAAGGTATCGCACGGGTGAAGATGCGAGGGAGAGAGGTCTTCCGGATGGCGGTCACGAAGATGCCCGAGGTGATCGAAGAGGCCCTGGCCTTCAACGGA
This sequence comes from Syntrophobacteria bacterium, assembly GCA_030145435.1. Lineage (GTDB taxonomy): Bacteria > Desulfobacterota > DSWW01 > DSWW01 > DSWW01 > S015-6. The sequence goes on from JAQYVQ010000021.1 coordinate 1,180, forward strand.
CTCTCCCTCGATCAGATCAAGCTTTTCATCCCCCACCAGGCCAACCTCCGCATTAACCAGTTCAGCGCGGCGAAGCTGGAGGTGCCGGAAGAGAAGTTCTTCAGCAATATCGAGAAGTACGGCAACACTACGGCAGGATCGATTCCGATCGCTCTAGGGGAGGCCCTCGAACAAGGCGCCTTCGAAGAGGGGGATACCATCGTCCTCGTAGCCTTTGGCGCCGGCTTCACCTGGGGTGCAACCGTCATACGTTGGTAGAGGTCTCGATCTTCAGCTTCTTGAGCTTGTAGCAAAGGACCCGGGGGCTGATCCCCAGCTGCTCGGCCGCATCCTTCTGCACCCAGTTATTCTCCTCGAGCGCCGCGAGGATCAACTCTCTTTCCTGTCGTTCCAGGTATTCCGGCAAGGACAGTTGGGAAGGCTTCAGACCGGACAGGCCGGGCAGAAGTCCCTGATGAGCGTCCTCCTGCGAGAACCCGGCCCACTCAAGATCCTCCATCGTGAGAGCCCCCCCGTTCGACAGAACGACAGAGGCTTCGATGATGTTCTTCAGCTCGCGAATATTGCCGGGCCAATCCGAGTCCGCGAGGGTTTCGATCACGCCTTCTCCCCACGTCATGGGATCCTTCCTCATTTTTCGGGCGAAGGTCTGCAGAAAATAGTCGGCCAGTAGTGGAACGTCTTCCCTTCTTTCCCGCAGGGGCGGAAGATCGACCTTCAATACGGCCAGGCGGTAGTAGAGATCCAGACGAAACTCGCCTTTCTGGACCTGTTCTTTCAGGTCCAGATTCGTGGCGCCCACCACCCGGACGTCGACCTTCTTCAAGAGGCTGTCCCCCACCCTCTTGATCTGTCCCGATTGCAGGACCCGAAGCAGTCTCGTCTGCAGGTCCAGGGGCAGGCTGCTGATCTCGTCGAGGAACAGGGTCCCCTCATGGGCCATTTCGAACAGGCCCATCCGGGTCTCCGTGGCATTCGTGAAGGAGCCTTTCGTATGGCCGAACAGCTCGCTCTCGATCAGGGAGCCGGGCGTTGCCCCACAATCCATGACCACGAAACGCTTGTCCTTTCGTCGTCCGTTGTAATGGATCATCTGAGCGACCAATTCCTTGCCCGTGCCGCTCTCTCCCTGAACGAGGACCGTGGAGTCGCTCTCGATGATCCTCTCCAGCAAGGGATAGAGGGCCGTCATATGCGGGCTGACCCCGTAGACGCCCGGGAAGTACTTTCCGATCTTACCGGTTCCGGGTTCCTGCCTTCGACCCCGCTCTGCCAGGGCGTCCTCGATCTCCTTGAGAAGCTGCTTGCCCTCGAAGGGCTTGGTCAGGTAATGGAAGGCCCCGTACTTCATCGCCTCCACGGCACTCTGAATCGTGCCGTAAGCCGTGAGCATGATCACAGGGACATCCCATCGGAGCCTCTGGACGCGACGGAGGAATTCCATGCCGTCGATGTGAGGCATCCGGATGTCGCTCACAATCACGTCGAACTCCTTCTCCTTCACGCAATTCAGTGCTTCGAGTGGGTCTGCCTGGATCTCCACGTAGTAGTCATTCGCTTCCAGACGGGTTCGG
>JAQYVQ010000031.1 GCA_030145435.1 Syntrophobacteria bacterium
CTCTCTTGCGTGAGAGGCTCGGGCGTTACCAGACAAACCTCGAGTTGCCCATCCAAGTCCGTCCCTTGGACCCTGATGAGGCAATCGGCAAGGACGCAGATCCTTCCTTTGTGATCAAGAAAGGCAAGGAACGGATCATCGAGGCCACATTCCAGGGACACAAGGGCCAGGCCTTCACGGACCGTCCCATCGGCTGGTCAGGCAACCTGGCAGATCTACTATCCTTAAACCTCGATGAGATCCCGAAACGTGCCGTCTTCGTGGCTGGCCTCAACGCCGTGCTCAGCGCCTTGGAACAACTCCCCGGAACCGTCCACTGCAAGGATGAAGACCCGTCCCGGTGTGGGCCTGAGATCGCCCGGGTCCTCTACGAGCGCTTTGGTACTGTCCGCGTCGGCATTGTCGGACTCCAGCCGTCGATCCTCAAGGCCCTGGTTTCCCAGTTCGGCCCGAACGCTGTGCGGGTGGTGGACTTGAACCTGGAGAACATCGGGGAGACACGTTCAGGGGTTGTTGTCTGGGATGGCGAAAAGGACCTGCCCCGCCTGGTGGCCGAATGTGATGTTGGCCTTGCAACGGGGTCGAGCGTGGTCAACCGCACCCTGGACGGGATCCTGGAGCGATTCAGGCAGGCAGAGAAGCCCCTCATCCTTTTCGGTAACACCATCTCCAGAGTTGCAGCCCTGCTCGGCCTGGAGCGCCTCTGCCCCTTCGGCAGGACCGGTTAAACCCGCCTGCCTCAGAATTAAACCCTGACCCCACTCATCCCATGGAAACGCAGCCGGCGCGCTGGACCCGGGTTAAACCGCCTCCACCCGACAGGGCACATACCGATGAAGCGGTGTTGCCGCAATCCTGTCACGATGGGTGTTCTTGGTCAGGCGGTTGACGTTGGCGCCGAACTTGACACCGTCATAGTCGAGGCCAAAGCCGTGGGGAATCATTATGTACCCCTTCCTGGTCAGCTCGGTTACTTCGAGCTCAATGGTCTCCTGACCCGCCTCGGTGATTACCCTTACCATCTGTCCGTCGGAAAAGCCGTACTCCTCGGCGTCTCCCGGGTTCATTATCGCGGTACATGCCCTCTTGCCCTCGTTCCAGGCGGGATCCCGCATGTTGGTATTGGCATTCGTGTCCATATGACGGCCTGCCGACATGACGAGGGGGTATTCTTTCTTGTTCTTTTCAAGGTCTTCCAGCTCCCTTGCCGGATCAATCTCCCTCAGCCATTCCCCGAAGTCCTTGTCATAGAGTTCGATCTTACCGCTCGGCGTTGCCAGGTTCTCCAGGTTCTTCTCCGGATCCACAACACCCACCAGCACGCCTTCGGGTTTGTCCACGATGGCCTGAAACATCTCGAGCCCCTGGTCCGGTCCCATGGCGAACCCGGCTCTTTCCGCTTCTTCCATCCGTGTCTGGGATCTTACCTGAAGTATGGCGCAAAGAACGGACAGGTGGGATGAGCCAATGGTATTGCCCAGCGTCTTTGATACGATAAACGGCAGGGCACCGGCACTGGTCGGGTTCTCCATAACATATCCCATGAGCGTGTCCCGGTATTCTTTGCCACAGCTGCTTTCAGCCGCCTTATACAGAGATTCGGGAAGTTCGGGAATCAGACCCATGGCATCTGCAAGGCGCGTATAGATCTCTCCGGGTTCCAGCTGTTCTCCCTCGGGCTCCACCACGGGCCGCCGCATCTGAAAGTAGACTTCCGGGAAATGCATGGAAAAGAGGGTAGAGTCCCACGACTCGTAAGCTGACTTGGCAGGAAGGACATAATGGGAAAGGGCTGCGGTTTCGCTCATGGCTATGTCCGTTGTGATCGCCAGATCCAGCTTGCGGAACGACTCTTCGTATGCCGTTGTATCCGCATAGGACCTCAGGGGGTTCGCATTCTGGTTGATCACAACCCTGAGGCGGTCGGGATGACCGCTCAGGATCTCTTCCGGCATCACATTGGGCGGGAACATCCCCTGAATCGCCGGTATGTCCGTCGTTTGGGTTCGCCAGGTATTCGGATCTTCCGGATCGGAGTGGGGCGGGTCCATCATGAACCCGCCGGGGAAATAGTTCCCTCCCGGTCGACAGATCCGACCGCTCAACGCCAGAAAGACAACGATGAGATAGGAGAGCAGCGTACTGTGTCGGCCCATCAGGACGCCCAGATCATCGGCGAGACACGATCGCCGGCTGACAAATTCACGACAGACTCGAACCACCTGATCGTATTCGAGTTCACAGACCTCTAACGCCGCCTTTACGTCGAAACCCTCATACCACGGCATCACCTCGTCTAGACCGTTGACATGCTTTTCGACGTATTCCTTGTCAACCCATCCCTCCTTGAGAAGAATGGAAATCATGGATTTCAGAAGAAGACCGTCGGTTCCCGGTCGGAGGGCCAGGTGAATATCCGCAAGCTTTGCGGTTTCGGAAACCCGGGGATCGATCACGACCAGTAGTTTTTCCGGGTCTTTCGAGAATTTCATCATCTTACGGCGTGCCTGGGGCGTCTGGTGGCTCATCATGGGATTCCAGCCGTGAACCACCAGCATGTCCGTGTTCTTCAAGTCTTTGGTGAACATGAGGCCCTGGCTTCCCATGGTAACACCGTGGGCCCAATACCGCCCGGTGTGTTCCTGCCCAAGGGCCGTGTAGTTGTATTGAGAGCCGAGCAATTCACCGAACCGACTCACAAATGGTATGCCGAAATGGCTCCCCTGTCCGCTGATGACCCATGCCAGGGAACGGGGCCCATGCGCATCCAGTATGGCTTTGAGTTTTTCGGCGATTTCGCCGATAGCCTGGTCCCATGAGATCCGCTCGAATTGATCCCCAGCCCTTTTCAAGGGATAGAGAACCCGGTCCGCATTGTGCTGGTGGAACGCGATATTGAGTCCTTTCCGACAGACGTACCCCTCACTCCTGGGATTGTTCTTGTCAGGGCGGACTTTGACGATCCTGTTGTTCTCAACCTGTACTTCCAAACCACAATTCTGGCCACAGAGTGCACAACTTGTTGTTTTCCAGGACATGATCTTCCCCCTATAGAATCGGATGGTTGAGTGACGAGTGACGGGCCGAAAAGTCATAATCCTTGAGTGTCTTCTTAATGACCTTTCGTGATGGACACTTGTGCAGGCATTTTCCGCAGAAATCACCGCAGATGATTCCAAAGCAATTTTCTATCATCATTTTTTCATACAGGTGCATCATTTCCCCGGTTTCCTGATCTGCAACCAACTGTACGGCATTACCTGGCCCGTCGGGAAGTGTCTCTTCCGTCCTGCCGCCGGCACCCTTGATCATCGCCAGAATCGCATAGACACAACGGATATTGTCATGCACACCATACGTGAACTCTTTGTTTCCTACCCTGCACGTCTGGGTTTCCTCTGTGGATATGGCTTCCGCCGGACAGACTTTGGCACATTTGTGCCCGCACAGGTCAGGCCGACAAATGGCCGGCCCATCATACATGGGCGTGGGTTCGAGTTCAGCCGAGGTAAGAAGAGAATTGAATCGGTTCATGGTGCCGAATTCAGGGGTCATGGCAAGCCCGTTCCATCCGAAGGATGCAATTCCCGAAGCTACCGCCGCATGCCTGTGTGAGAATTCCGCTTTCATTTCACCGGTTGCGAGGGTGGTGTCAAAATACTTGGCCATGCTGCTTGTCCACGTAGGCATAAAGGCCAGCGTCTTGTGTCCCTTGTACTCGAGCGCCCTTGCCATCCGGTTCACGGCCCTCGAACTTTCGAGATTGGTCAATCCATAACCGTAGAAGAGATAGGGCGTCAGGGTCTTCGTCATATCCGCCTGGTCTCCCCAGATATCCGCCATTTCATTGAACAAGTGCAATCCAATGGAGATGACGGATTTGCACTCCGGCATGAAATCGGTCGGTCTGTGGCCTTCCGGTGCCTCGGCAAATCTCTCCACCGGTGCGATCCCCACCAGATCCGCTCCCCATTCCAGAAGCTTGGCGACTACATTCTTTGTCAATTTGTCCATGGTTTCCTCCGATAATCCCTAAGGGCTTTCTTTTTGAATGGTCGCCAGGTCCCTGCGTGTGAGTACGATGAAGATAATGCTGATGGTATAGAACGGCGCGGCCACGATGAAGCCGTAGACCACGTTCTGGGCCGTATTCGTGTGGTCCACAAACGGGAAGGTGATGTAGGCCTCCACGATGTGAATGACAAAGAGAAGGAGCAGGAAGTAGGCCATTCGGAGCTTGGCGCGAAGCGCGGTTTCCAGTCCGGCCGGATCGGCTTGCTCTGCGGGATTCATTCTGTGTCTCCTATGTGTGCGGGGTTGCCCCGCTTCTCTGCAATTTAGGGTCTGCCGATTAAGTTCAAGGTGTTGTTCGGGAAAACACTGTCAAAGGGGCCCCAGTTGTTGGCAAATGCAAGGGTTACCGTGGCGACCCCCATACAGCAGACGAAGAAGATCGGCAGGTAGGCCATCAGCCGGAAATAGAAGACCTTTCCGATCCTTCCTGTCTCCATGCCGGACAGATCCATCGTGTCCGTCTGAAAGATTCTTCCTTCGATCGCCGAGAGCCAGGCGAAGCCCCCTTTTTGGAGGACAGTGCGCTCAAAGACCGCACCGAAGAAGAACAGGAGGAAGAACCAGCCTATGTAGTTCCCCAGGGTCACGCCACGAAGGTAGAAGCCGGGGGATGTCCATCGCCACCATTCATTCACGACCGATATCGGGTCGAGGAGCATGTCGAAACTGACGAGCATCATGCCGGCAAATGCCGCCTTGACCCAGATGTTCGTCCTGTCTCCGAGAATCCGAATGGACATGAGCAGGGCGGGCAGGCTGAGCAGAAACCAGCCGATGCAGATCGCCAGGGGTACGACCAGGACCCACGCGACCCAGCCGGCATACCCGTCTATGAGTTTCCCGCCGAAATGGTAGTAGTCAGCATACGCGAAATAGTCGTACCCGCCCAGGATGACCATCGCATTTTCGATGATCCCGGTCCACAGAATCGAACCCCAGAGGAATATGCTGGTTCGCTCCCTTCCCAGGACGAGCCGGCCTTCTCGCAGCATCAACAGAAAGAAACCATACAAGACCACTTCCAGGACCCAGGATTCCAGCTTCATAAGCTCTCTCCCTTTAGCCTAGCCAAACATCTCGTCACTTGCCGCGTTGTTCATGGCCTGCTGTTCCTGAAGGGTCCATGTACAACCTTTCTGGCACTCTGCTACGGTGCGCACGCCGCAGAAATTGCTGCCAAAGGCTATTTTTGCGACCACCGGGCCGCCGCACGTGGGGCAGACGAGGTGGGTCGGTGTGGACTGTGGGGAGGCCCCGGTTGTCTTGGCGTTCATGTTGTGTCTCCTTTCAGGCAAGCCAGGCCCCGACGATGGCAAGGAGGATGCCGCCGATAAGAACTTGCAGAGCCCACTGCTTCTTCAATGAATCGTTGCCCCGGAGGCGGGTCAGGAACCGGACCATGGGTGCGTCCGACATCTCCCCGCCGCCCATCATGGTGACGGACATGTACATCTTGCCGAGGTCTTCTTGTTTCATGCGGTACAGGAAGGTCCCGGCGAGGAGCCCGATGAATCCGAGAAACATGAAGAAGGTTCCGACGAGTTGGCTGAGAAGGCTCATATCACGTATTCCTTGTCCAGGGGTTTTGCCTCGCTGAGCCCGACCTGGGTCAGAAGAGGCGGGGGCGCCTTCCGAGGCGCTTCTTTCTTGTAAAGATACTGTGTGCACGGCTTGGAGGGGTCGGACATGGCGTCGCCGTTTATGACGAAGGACCAGGGTCTTCCCTGGAACTGATCCCGATTCGTTGCAGCGCAGTGGATGCAGTAGATCGGGAACGGGGCCCTTCCAAAGGTGATGTCGTTCGGTTCCTGGATCTCGCAGAGCATGCCTTTCCCGTACCGGAAGACCCCGGGTATCAAAACTTCCCCGCGATACAGGCGGCCTCCGCTGCCGCATGGGTCGAGATGGAAGACAAAGCGGTCTTCCTCTTCGCTGACCCTGAAGGTCGCCTGGTGGTAGTACCACATCCGAACCAGGTTCCGGAAGAGGCTCTTGGTGTCCATCATGCTGTACATGCGATAGGTGGATTCGAACATGTTGACATAGGTTTCCCAGACGAGTTCGGAGAGGTAGTCGGTCCCTTGTTCCTCGTAGATTGCGGAGAACAGGGCCGTTACCCAGAGGTTGAGCAGGTCGTGCAGGGGCCGCCACTCTGTGTGCTGGTCTCGTAGAAGGTCCTGAATGTCGTGACGGTTGTTCTCGAGTCGCTGCAGGGCTTTTGTGCAGCGTGGGGTGAGGAGATGGGCCGTCTCCTCTGCATTGAAGAGCCACTTTCCCCTGGTATCGTGCTTGGAAAAGCGGACGTGGCAGAAACCTGTTCGCTTCGGGTCCGGCACGGCGCTCCAAAAGTTATTGCCCGAACCTTCGTTCACGGCAGCCTGAAGATGTTGACAGATACGGCAGAAGAGCGGCTTACCGTCCCGTAGCCGTGGATACTCCCGGGGCGAGATCTCGTAGAGCCCTCCCAACACCAGCCTTCCCCCGGAACCGCACGGGGCAAGCGAGAAGGCGATTTCGTTGCTCGTCTCTCCAAGAGGGTCGATCCTGCCCAGTTGATGACACCAGAGGGTCATGATGTCGGCGATCGTCTCCTTCTCGTTCCCCTTCCTCAGACCCTCTGCATAGGGGGCCATCAGGAATTGGGCGATCTTGCCGGACGTGGTTTCGAAGTAGGCCTCCCCGAAGTCCCTCAGGATCTTGCCCGCCATCTTTGTGACCCAGTCCAGGTACCCGAAGTAGAGTTCGATGTGCCCCACCGACATCCGCCCCAACAGGAAACGCACCTGATCCAGATTGCCTCGCTCGAGTTCCTCGAGAGCCATCTCGGAGAGCGAGCGGGTGTCGGACGCCAGTTGTTCCCGAGTATAGAGCATCATGGGCTAACCCTTTCGTAAGGGGGAGAG
>JAQYVQ010000051.1 GCA_030145435.1 Syntrophobacteria bacterium
AAGCTTGTCGAGCGCCAGCCCTGCCGGGCGCACGACTTCCGCCCCGAACTTCCTGACCGTGTCCCTGAGGGACCTGTGTTGTTCCGTGAGGTTCACGTCGATCTCGCGGTATGCCATTTCCTACTCCTTTTCGGGTTTCAGTCTCGAGGTTGCCCCTCTGTTGGAGAATGATCCTGGTCGCCTGCGCAGCGGACAGCGGCGCATTATCGCGAAAATCATCCATGTGCTGCCTTAGGGTCCGCGAACCAGGCCTATCGGAATCCTCTGTGCCGTCTCCAGGCCGGCGTTCTGGTTCTGGCCCGTCACCAGCCGACCAGCGACGTCGACCAAAGTGACAATTATGGAAGGGACTCTAATAGCCCCCCGGCGCTCCAGCTGCTTTTGACGCCTGTTAAAATTTACCCCACCGGGGGGTGTTTGTCAAGTCTTTTTTTACGCTCGTCAAATTTACTTGACAAACCACCGCCCCCTCGATATCCTGGAGCCCATGAAAGGGGAATCGACTCGGGGGGTTACATCTTCTTCTCAAAGAAGACGAAGACCCATCACAATATCGATAAGATGAGGCTGCAAAGAACGCAAAATACGGTATTTCCACGTAATTCGGATTCGAGCCGGAAGGTTTGATTCAGAATTTCTTTTATCAAAGAAGGGTAAAGAAGGTCATTGCGGAACAGCAGCCGGAGGATAGACTGGCCGAGCTCAAGGCAGATCGATCCGCGGCCGGCACCCAACGGGTCGAGGAGAAAGGGAGGAATAGAACTCGCCCGGGTGGGCCGGCCTCACTGCGCAGGCAGGCCCTTTTCTTCAAGCGATTTGGCCAGCTTTTTCCTGTACTTCCTGCCTTTAATAATGGCGTGAAAATCGATACCGAAGTTCTTCGCCATGAGTCCAAATCTTAACTTGAATGATTCTTTCTTCACCTGCTCCTTGATCTGATAGGGAGATTCTTTTCGCAATTCCACCGCTTCGTCAAAATCATGGGCAAAATAGGGCTCGTTATTTTCTTTGAAACAGAGGATTCCGCCATTCTGGATCATCTTCCAGCGCTTTTGTGATTCTTCTGCGTTGGGCCCGCAGACAAGGTTGCACTGGTTGCAGGTCAGGGCGAGCGGATCGGCAATGGCATTTCCGACCAACGGTTCGAGGGCATCTGCAAAACTGCGTAACTTCTGTCCCTCGGTCTCACCTTCCAGATCTTCATAGGAGGGGAAGGGACCGGATTCCTCAAAATACCCCTCTTCGACGGGATACTGAACGACAAGTGCGAGTGGGGAGATGCGGGCGGACAGATCCTTGTTCAGACCGAAAACGCTGACCATCTCCTTGAAGATATTCTGCTTCTCCGGGTCCGGCTCCACACCGGTCCAGCTGTCGATCCAACCTTTGCCCCAGTTTGACCAGGTTTTGTCTGCCGAGACTGCGTGCAGGCCGCCGCAGGAAACTGCGCAAAGATTGACGTCACGCTTCCTGCCTCGCGGCCATAACTCACCATTGATCAGAGAGTACTCCTCTTCGGTGGACATGAACATCTTGGGCGGACAGGCGGACTTACAGGCCATGCAGCTCTGGCAGAGGCCGTCAAAATAGTAGCGCGGGGGAAGCATGGGGTCTCCTTCCAGCACCGCATCGGTGATGACGCTGTTCAGGCATACCGCACCACCGTATTCCCTGGTGATCGCGCTTCCGGAGATACCGGGCGAAGCGATGCCGGCTATGTAAGAGGCATAACGGTGGGAGAATTTGGGTACAAGAGCAAGGGTACTCTAGAGGTCTTTACGATACCCGCCGTTGGGTTCGATGAATGCTGCGCGGTGACCCCTGTCCTCAAGGAATTTCTTCAATTTTATCGCAGCATTTATGATCCGCTGGTGGACCCTGTACTGGTCGATGTTATGGGGTATGGCCGTTTTCCGACTCAGGTAGGCGTAGATGGCTTCCACATTGAACGGTATGGCAAATGAAATAACGGATTGTGCACCCTTCAAGACATAATCCGGGTCCAGTGACGGCGGGCCGTCAAAGCGACCGGGTCCGGCAAGGCCCACAATATCCACTCCGATTGACTTCATGAAATCCTTGATTTCCTGTTCCAGTGACATCCCGTTTTCCCTATAATCGGTTAGCGGTCTCAATGAGATCTTATGACGCTTCGAATGTTTTGTCAAGCAATATTTAACGCTCGTTAAATCCGGATTGACAGACAACGCCTTTCTTCTGTACAATACGGCATGGATGACCTTACAGAGGAGAACCAGAAATGTCAGTTGTTGGAATAGAAAAGGACGGTAGCGTTGCGGTCATCAAGATGACCAACGGCGAAAACAGGCACAACAAGGTCTTTGAGGAGAGCATGAGCAGTGCACTCGATGAAGTTGCCGGGGATGAAAGCATTACCGCGGCGGTTTTGACTTCTACCGACTCGAAGAACTGGTCCCAGGGCATTGATCTGGAATGGCTCATGCAACAAATGAACGAAAAGAACACGGATATGATCAGACAGTTTCTACATGGCATGGACCAGGTATTCAGAAAGCTTCTTGTGCTGCCGGTGCCCGTCATTGCGGCAATCAACGGTCATGCCTATGCGAACGGGGCTATCCTGGCCACCCATTGTGATTTCAGGTTTATGAGGAGCGATCGCGGGTTCTTTTGCCTGCCCGAGGTCAATCTGGATATTCAATTCACGCCGGCCATGCACCGCCTCTTTTATCACAAATATCCGAGTTTTGTGGTCAACCGTTTGATGTTGACCGGAGAGAGAATGACGGCACCGGAACTCGAGAAGCATCAGATCATTGAAAAGGCCTGCGCAAATACAGAAGAAACCATGAAAGAATCAATGGCCTTTGCCAAGACGTTTCAGAAGAAAAGAGACACTTTTGGCAAACTGAAACAAATGTCGAACCAGCAGATCATAGATGCCATTGACAACTTGAATCCGCTTCATTGGATCGACGAATTCCAGGTCTAACCCTGCCCAAGGAGGGGGAAACATTATGAAAAGGGCGTGGATCGTTCTGGCGTGCCTGTCCCTGGTTGCCTCCATTGCGCTTTCCTGTACCACCGACCAGCTGAATAGCCTCATGAAGAAACGAATCAAAAGCATGCTCGAAGACCGAGCACAGGCCATGGAGATGCTTGAAGATCCTGACATGCATGTCATCCTGGTGGGGTCGGGAGGCCCACTCGACAATGAAGAGAGACTGGCTTCCTGCACCGCGATCATAGCCGGCGGAGAATTCATTGTCGTCGATCTGGGTGCTGGAACCTGGCGGAATGTAAATCTGCTCAATCTACCCTCCGGGGGCCTCAGCGCGGTGTTCCTGACGCACTTTCACTCCGATCATATCGCTGACCTGGGTGAAGCGGATTTCGGGTCCTGGACCCAGGCCAGAAAGACGAATCTGGATGTGTACGGACCCGAAGGGGTTGACCGGGTCGTGAGAGGATTCAGCATGGCCTATGCACTGGACAAGAAATACAGAATCGCCCATCACGGAGAGGATATCGTTCCCCCCGGCACGTCCGCCATGGTCAGCCACACCATACACTTCAAGGACCCGGATGAAGCCGTTCTCTTCTTTGATAGAAACGGGCTCAAGGCTTATGCATTTCTGGTGGATCATTTCCCGGTGGTTCCGGCCGTGGGATACCGGTTTGAGTACAAGGGAAATGTTGTTGTGATAACGGGGGATACAAAGAAGACGCCAACCCTTGCCAAACATGCAAAGAATGCTGATATCCTGATAAGCGAAGGTCTGTCCATGAGGGCGGTTAAGGTGCTTTCCGATGCACTGGCTGAAGCCAATCAGCCAAGACTTTCCAAGATCATGAAAGATGTTATGAATTATCACATCGACCCGGTTCAGGCCGGAGAAGTCGCCCAGGAGGCAGGGGCAAAGAAGCTTGTGTTCAATCATGTGGTCCCCCCCATTATCAACAGGATTGTTAAATCCATATTTCTAAACGGTGTGAAGGATGTCTATGACGGAGAGATCATCCTTGGGGAAGATGGAATGCGGTTTACACTTGCCCCGAAGGAATAAAAAGATGAACCTGAAGACATTTGGGCAAATTGTACTGATCTGGACCATTGGACTTTGGATCTTCTGCACTACCGGTACTGCTTTTGCGAAATCACCCAACATCATCCTGATCCTGGCCGACGACCTTGGTTTCACAGATACTGCACCCTACGGGAGTGAAATCCAGACGCCCAACATCAACAAACTGGCTGATGAAGGCCTGCTTTTCACCAACTATCATACAGCAGCCACCTGTGCACCCACCCGGGGCATGCTGCTGACAGGCGTAGACAGTCACCGCAACGGTGTCCCCAACATGCCGGAGGCCCTCCCCCCGGCCCAGGCAGAGCATGAGCATTACAGGGGAACCTTGAACCACAATGTGGTCACCATTGCCACCCTGCTCAAGGATGCCGGGTACCACACCTACCTGACCGGCAAATGGCACCTGGGCAAGACGCCCGATCTGCTGCCCAGTCAGAGGGGATTTGAACGCACCGTGACAATGGCGGATACCGGCGCCGACAACTGGGAGAAGAAACCGTATTCGCCTCTTAATAGAAAGGCGAACTGGTTTGCA
>JAQYVQ010000110.1 GCA_030145435.1 Syntrophobacteria bacterium
CTGTTCGCAGGGGAGGTAGGGGCCAGGCTGCACAACCCGGAGGCGGACATCCTCGCCACCCAGCCCTACTCGTCCGAGGACACCGCCTTTCGGGAGTTCTCCGTGAAGCTGCAAAAGGTCAAGGGTCGAATGCTGACGCCAACGGGCAAGCAGATAGCCGAAGACCGGCATCGCTTCATGGTGGCCTACTTCGACCGCCTGACCCAAGAGGTCCACGGCGAGAAGTAGGGCACGAATCCACCGACAGCCTTGACGGCTCCTGCGGGCGCAGGTATCCTAGAAAACCTTCCATCTTTGCTGACAGGAACGACGGTTCCCCCCTGTTGACGCTTGCATCACTCTCTGAGTACAACAAGCGAAACATCCTCAATGTGTTGAGAGATCGGGGACAGCCACCCAACTCCCCGAAATCGGTGGCTGTCCCCGAATTCAGGGCAAAGAAGATACAATTGGGTCAATGTTGCTTCCTAATTCGGGGACAGCCACCGATTTAAATGGAGTGAATTCGATGAACTCCACTTTCAATTCGGGGACAGCCACTAATTGTTACCTCCTTTCCGTTTCGTGCTATTCGGTGGCTGTCCCCGAATTCCGGGCTCCGCGGGGCTGGGGATGACGGCCGGGTGCGACATGGGGCATTGCCTTGACGGCCGTTGGCGCCGCAGGTATTCTAGAAAACCTTCCGTCTTTGCTGACAGAAATGACGTTCCCCCCTGTTGACGCTTGCACCACTCTCTGAGGACAACAAGCGAGACGTTCTCAAGGTGTTGAAAAAAAAGGAGACAGCGCGCCATGGAAGAGGTTGTCATCGTAAGTGCGGTCCGAACCGCCATCGGAGGATTTGGCGGCGCCCTTAAAGGCGTGCCGGTCGTGGAACTCGGAGCTCTCACCATCCGTGAGGCCATGAAGAGGGCAGGGCTTCGCCCGACGGTTTCCGCCGAACTGAAGGCCCTCGGCCCTGACCCACTCAAGGGGCTGGGCCCTTCGGAACTCGAGCAGAAGACCGCTCCCTGGCCGGATGACCTTCAGCCGGTCTACGCCGATGAAGTCATCATGGGCAACGTGGTCTCTGCGGGCCAGGGCCAGAATCCGGGGCGGCAGGCGAGCATACGGGCCGGAATGCCGGCCGAGACGAACGCAATCACGGTCAACAAGGTCTGCGCCTCCGGCATGAAGGCGGTCGTCCTTGCCGACCAGTCCATCCGGGCCGGGCAAGCCGAGGTGGTGGTGGCCGGCGGCATGGAGAACATGAGCAACATCCCCTACACCCTGCCCGACGGGCGTTGGGGCGCGCGCATGTTCGACAAGTCCATGGTGGATCTGATGGTGCACGATGGCCTCTGGGAGATCTTCTACGGCTATCACATGGGCGTCACCGCGGAGAACATCGCAAAGACCTACGGTGTCTCGCGGGAAGAGCAGGACAAGCTCGGCCTCTTGAGTCACCAGCGTGCCCGCAAGGCGATCGAGGACGGGATCTTTGCCGAAGAGATTGTCCCCGTCGAGGTGCCCCGGAGAAAGAAAGACCCCCTACTGTTCGACACGGACGAGAGGCCGATGGACACGAGCCTCGAAAAGATGGGGCGTCTTCCCCCCGCGTTCGCCAAGCAGGACGGCACCGTCACGGCTGGAAATGCGTCAGGCATCAACGACGCCTCCGCTGCCCTCGTGGTCATGAGCCGGACCAAGGCCGACGCCCTCGGCGTGAAGCCTCTTGCCCGGATCGTCGGATACGCGTCGGGTGGGGTGGACCCCGCCTACATGGGGCTCGGACCGATTCCCGCGGTACGGAAGGTCCTGGCCAGGACGGGCGTGTCCCTGTCGGACATCTCCCTCTTCGAGCTGAACGAGGCCTTCGCTTCCCAGGCGATTGCGTGCATGCGAGAGCTCGAGCTCGACCCGGAGAAGACCAACGTCCACGGAAGCGGCATCTCGCTGGGACACCCGATCGGGTGTTCGGGCGCGAGGATCCTGGTCACGTTAATCCACGAGATGCAGCGTAAGGGGCTTTCGCTCGGGCTGGCAAGCCTGTGCATCGGTGGGGGCCAGGGCATGGCCATGATTCTGGAAGCGGTCTGAAGCTCAGGGATCAGGGGCCAGGCCCCGCCACCCCGCGCCCAATAGGCGGGATGCACGGGGATTGCCGCCTCGCCTGCGGCTCCTCGCAATGTCCGGCAAGTGAAAAAAGAAGCCCCCTGGACTCGTGATGAGTTCAGGGGGCTTCTTGTATTGCAGCTCTGTTCAATTATCATCCCCTCTCCCTTGAGGGAGAGGGGATTCACTGGGCTGAGGGATTCCTGACTTCGCAGGAATGACGGCTTCTTTTTCTTTCAGGCGGCCAAGCGGGCGCGGGGCCTGGTCCCTGATCCCTCAGTTCGTTCCTTTTCGCCTACGGCTGCTTATTTTTTCTCGACCGCGATATACAGCGATCCGTCCCTTCGCTTGATCAGGAAGAGCATCATCTCGCCCTGCTTGGCCGCTCCCACCTTCTTCTGGAACTCGGAGATCGTGTAGGCCGGGCTCTGGTTGATCTCCATGATGATGTCTCCCCTGCGAATCCCGGCTTCCGCCGAAACCCCCGCAGGGTCCAGATCCGTGACGATCAGTCCCTTGTCGCTGGCCAGCTCGTGCGTCTGGGCCAGTTCCGGGGTAATCTCCTGAAGCTGCAGGCCGAGTTCCTCTCCGGACTCACCCTCCGCAACGGTCGCCTCATCATCCGGAAGCTCCCCGAGCTTCACCTTGATCGTCTTCTCCTTGCCCTTACTGAGCACCTTCAGCGTGATCTTTTCGCCCGGCGGGGTGACCGCCACCATGCGCGGAAGGTCGTTGAACTGCTCGACCGGCTTCCCGTTTAACTCGACGATGATGTCCCCGTGCTCCAAGCCCGTGCCGGCGGCAGGGCCTCCTTCCGTGACCTCGGAGACCAGGGCGCCCTTCGGCTTGTCCAGGCCGAAAGACTGGGCCAGTTCCGGGGTAACCCTCTGGATGTAAACGCCGAGCCATCCCCGGGAAACGCGGCCCTTCTCCTTGAGTTGCGGGAGCAAATCCTTGGCTATGTTGACCGGAATGGCAAACCCGATTCCGGTCCCGCCGGCGATGATGGCCGCGTTTATGCCGACCACTTCCCCCTTCATGTTGATCAGGGGGCCACCACTGTTACCCGGGTTGATCGAGGCGTCCGTCTGAATAAAATCGTCATAAGGCCCGGCCCCGATCTCCCTTCCCTTTGCGCTGACGATACCGGCTGTCAGGGTGTACTTGAGCCCGAAGGGATTCCCGATCGCAAGCACCCAGTCTCCCATCCGGAGCTTGTCCGAGTCACCCAGCTCTGCCGTAGGAAGCTTCCTACCCATGTCCACCTTGATCAGGGCGAGGTCGGTCTTGGGGTCCTTGCCGATCACCTTGGCCTCCGCCTCGCTCTCGTCGTAAAAAATCACGGTGATGGTCTCGGCATCCTTGACCACGTGATGGTTGGTGACGATGAGTCCATCTTCGCCGATCACGAAGCCGCTACCCAGGCTCCGCCGCTTCATGTCCCCCCGGGGACCCCCGGGACCTCCCCGGAAAAACCGGTCGAAGA
>JAQYVQ010000125.1 GCA_030145435.1 Syntrophobacteria bacterium
AGAGGTCTCTGATATCGATTCAGAATATTTGCGACTGAAAGAAGCAGGGATGACCTTTCACGAAGCGCCACCAGAGGCCGTAAGCGGCATGAGGGCGATCTATGGCCGGGATCCAGAAGGGAATGTTATTGAGCTTTTAGAAATAATCGGCAGTTAACACGCTTTCAGGAGATAACTTGGCGGCTTGCCAATCATCCAAATGATGCCGGGGGTTGACAAGTTGGCGCGGTTCACCAGCACTATCACCAAAAGAACGGTAATCAAAAAGAAACACCGCCATTCCTTGCCCTACAAAATATTCTGCATATAGTCTTTTGACCTGTGCTTCATCAGGATTTTATGTGTAGGGCGCCACCGGGCCCTCTGGCACATTGCCCCTCGACAACGAGTAAGACCAGTCCCACCACGGGCAGGAGAAGGATACGCATCAGAAACTTCAGCCAACCTCTCTCAGCAATGTAGTCCGCGATCGGTGGGTTGTCTTCGTACTAGGCCCTTTGGAAATGCTTTGACGTTCATCGATCATAAACCCCGTTGTTCCGGGTCGTGCTTATCATGGCCTGCAGATTCTCCAGCTTCACATCGGCCGGAAGCTCGCAACCCGAGCTCAGAATGAACCCGCCGTCTCCACCAACCTCGGTGATAAGCCTCCTTGCGTACGCTTCCACTTCCTCAGGCTCTCCAATGGAGAGCATGGCCGGATGCACGTCGCCCGAAAGGCAGAGATGGTTCCGGAGCGTCTCTTTGGCGGCGAAGATGTCGGTTGTGCCGTCCAGGGCAAGGACCGCCGAGCCGCGAGGCAGTTGCCTGAAATAGGAGATGTTCTTGTCCCAGGAGGTGTCCAGGTGGAACCACGTCACGATTCCTTCCGCGTGAAAGGCCTCGACCATCTGCACGGTGTAGGGCCACCAGAACCGCTCGAAGATCTTGGGAGGATAGAAGAAACCACTGGCCCTTTCCTCTACGACATAAGCGAACTTGCTGTTGGTCCGTCGGCACCCGCCGATCGTATCAGCTACGAACTCCTCTGTCAGCTTCTTCAGAGCTCGTTCGACCCCCTCCGGCTTGTAGTAGAGGTCTTCGGTGAATTTCACCATTGAACGACAAAGGGAGAGCCTGAAAAACGGGTGCAGCACAAAAAGGGACGCAGGATACAGGCAGACGACACCCCGTTTCTTCCACTTCTCTAGGTCCCGGAGAAACCCGGGCGCCAGACCGGCGAGAATGTTGTTCAAATTGTCCGGGGAGATATCCAGCAGACGGAAGGCATAGTCCTGGAACATGAACTGTGTCCAGCCGATCTCGGCCAGGGTGTCGTAGTCTTCCGGCTTGAGGATCTCCCTTTCCAGAGCTTGATAGGTGTAGTCCTCGGGAAGGTCTATCCCAGGGAAAGCCAGCTTCATGCCCGTGACGAGAGTCATGAGGGTCTTTGCCGCCAGGAGAGACCGGGTCGTAGTGCTGCCGAGGTCCAGATCCCACCCGCCCACGTCCTCAAACGTCTTTTCGATGGCCTTGGAAGCCTTTTCTTCGTCCCCGTAGAAGTCTGCAAGGGGGAGGCCGGCAAGATGGGAGAAGGGGATGGCGCCGCCAAGGATGGCAACAGGGACCCTGTCCACTCGTTCCAGCTTAACTGCGGCCCACACTCTCTGCTCCGAAGTCATGCCTTCATCGGTCAATTTCCCTCTCCTCTCACCGTGTTGATGCAGGGATTCGGGGCTGCCACATCGTCACTCATAGACCATTTCCATGTCAACTGTCTTGAATGGTTGACATATCCCTCACAGATCCATTCGTTCGATGTAATACAGGTTCAATGAGAGGCGAGGGTTTTGGGGGCACGGAGGAGCTTTCTTGGCCAAGATGGAAAGATTCAAGATAATGAGAAAAGGAAGGAGCCAATCACTCCTTCATCTCTCTTCATATATCCCCTGAATTATGTTTGGCCACTGCTCGAATTCTGCAGGTTCATGTTGTTGGTCTTCATCGATCGTGCGCTTGTTCGCGGTTTTGCGTTAAGATAACACGCCGCTCATTACCTGGACGTTAGATACCAATACTGTGACATACGACGACGCGAGCGAAAAGGAATGAGCCGCCGGTCAGCCGAAGACGATACGAGCTAACGAGGCCTGCCCTCAGGGAACAGTTCGGGATTAGGTGCCCGGGCTCCTGTTGCGGGCACACCGGGCCTCGTACTCCCCCATAAATCCTCGGAAGCACCACTCCTGAAAGAGCTTGGCCTGAAGAGGGGGTTGTACGAAGTAGTAATTCGGGTTCAGGTACTGAGGGGGAATATTCACCCGCGTTGCTTCAGGCCTCTGCTCCTCCTGACGGACGTCCAGCGGCACGACTCTGACAAAATCGGTTTCCTCTTTGCCGGCCCGAGCCAGTAACTCTCCCGAAGCGCTCCGCACGTTTGAGGAACCCCAGAACTCGTACGTGATGTCTTGTCTTGAAGGCAGGGGCCAGAAGCGGGGGCTGGGAAAAGGAGAGCGAAACGTGCCGGCCTGATTCGCAAAGACCGCAGGCACGTTGAGCATTGTGGCGTATTGTTGGGGCACCACTTCCGATGCCAGGTAGGACCAGCGATTCAGTAGATGGTGAAACAGCCTTGATTCCGGATGCCGTGCGACGGGTCGGATCGTGCCCCAGAGGGCCACGATAACGACAAGTTCGACCCCGCTCCGTTTGAACCCCTCGAAGGTCTCACGGGAAAATGAATCGAAGCAGATCACGCCGCCGATGCGGCCGAAGGGGGTGTCGAAAATTCCGGGTCCAGGCTCGTCACTGCGGCGCCAGACGGTCGTCTCCTGGCACGTGGGGTTGCGCTTGCGGTAGTATTGGAGACTTCCGTCACTGCCCACCATGAACATGGTGTTGTAGAAGTACCCCTCGAAACGCTCGTAGAGGCTGCCCGTGATGTAAATGCCGTGTCGGGCCGCCTGTGCCTTCAGCCAGTCGACCGTCCGGCCGTCCAGTTCTTCGGCAACCGTCATCAGTTCTTCGCCGAAATAGAAGCCCACATTGAACATCTCCGGCAGCACGACCAACTGCGCACCCTCTCCGACGGCTCGCTCGATACAGCGTTCGGCCAGGGACAGGTTCTCCCCGACCCTGAGCGGTTCGGCCAGCATCTGGACAATGCCTACGTTCAGCATAGGTCACCCGTGATTCTGTTTGATGTGTTCAATCCTGGACTCTTCCTCGGTTCTCACTCCTGACCTTGAATTCTACCAGTTCTTTGCCTGGAATGCAGCTGGAAACGGTCCGGTTCTTGTCGAACCCCCTGGATTTTGCTAAGGTCCCACAACAGAAAGATACCTATGCGTCCATCTTCGAGAATGAATCAGCAGCCATATCGGCTCTTTCGACTCCTCGCATGCTTCTGTCTCCTGGCAAGCCCGGTCTGGGCGGATGATGAGGACGAAGAGACGGACCGGGCCCTGCGCCGAACCCTGACAACAGGAACGACTCGAGCCTTTGTAAAGGGCAGCCGCCTTCGGATGTATTGGGAGATGGAAGGCCCCGCGGTGATGTTCAATGCCCGTTGGAAAAGGGGCCCCTTGGACGACCGTGATTACTCCTATCACACCGCCGAACTGGAACGGGAGAAGACACCCCCGCGGATACCTGGTTCGAGCAGCCCATGGCACGAGGTGACGGTTTTTGACCTGACGTCCTGGCGCGGGTACTCCCAGAGGGTTCGAGAACAGTTAGTGCCGAAAGAGCCGGGGCAGGGCGTCTACATCCAGTTGATGGATGGGGAGCGCGTGTTGCTCCGCGATTCGAAGGGAAGGGTTCAGTCCCATCCTCTGCGGGATAAGCCTGTGGAGGCGAATATTCTGAGGCGCTACAATGCGCACGAATTAGCCGTTCAGATCGCGCGATTCGTGGAATCGGATCTCACATCCCGATACCCGGAGCAGACGTGTTTCCTGGGTGTGTACCTTTCGGCTTCGTTCGCACCCCGTTTCATTCTGTTCGATTTCTCCCGGCGTGCCTGCGTGGTCCTGCACGGGCCGTTGGAGATGGGTCGCGAGGGCGGGACGATTCCCTTCTCCTCAGAGCTCACGATTCTGACCACCTTGCTCATGGAAAGCCACGTTTTTGCCCTGCTCAAGAATCCGGTTTCGACCGTGGGCCGCCTGTTGAACACCGTGGCTCAGTCCTTCGCACGATTGGCCACGCCGCGATTGCCTTCCTTCGACACCTCGGCCCCTGCGTTGACCGAAACGGGGGGGATGGATCTGGTCGAGTGGGAAACCTATCTGGACAAGGTGACCGGCACGAAGAGGGATCTCGGGTCCATCTCTCTGCTCATCGACGGCGAGAACTTTTTCCCCTTGTTCCGTCGACGAATGGAGGAGGCCGAGGAGTCGGTTTATCTGAGGGTCTGCATCTTTGACAACGATGATGTTGCGGTAGGCATCGCCGACTTGTTGAAACGGATTTCAGGAGAGGTGAAGGTGAGGGTCCTGGCTGACCGTTTGAGTACCCAGACCGCAGCCCGGGCTCTTCCGACCACACTCCCCGAAGGATTCACGCCGCCCAAGTCCATGCCCAAGTACATGCGGCGGGACTCCCGCGTGAAGGTTCGGGCGTTCCTGAATCCGTGGCTCAGTTCGGACCACGTGAAGGTCTTCCTGATTGACCGGAGATTCGCCTACCTGGGGGGGATGAACATCGGCCGGGAGTACCGCTATGAGTGGCATGACATGATGGTGGAGCTGGAGGGGCCGATCGTGAGCGCCCTGGAGCGAGATTTCCGGCGTGCCTGGGCCCATGCGAGTGTCCTGGGGGACCTGGCCTATGCGGGAAGTGCGGCGAGCGGACCGCTGCGACCGGAGCCTCGGTGGCGCGATGTGGGAAGGAACTACATAGAACTCCGCCGACTGTACACGCAAACAGGTGCGTTGCAGATCCGGAAGGCGGTCCTGGAAGGCATTCGGCGCGCGAGGCATTTCGTGTTCCTGGAGAACCCCTATCTT
The DNA here is from genome assembly GCA_030145435.1 of Syntrophobacteria bacterium. Classification (GTDB taxonomy): domain Bacteria; phylum Desulfobacterota; class DSWW01; order DSWW01; family DSWW01; genus S015-6. The sequence continues at coordinate 4,989 of JAQYVQ010000125.1, forward strand.
TACGAGAACGCGGTGGCGGCAGCCCTGGTGGAAGCCCGCAGGCGGGGGGTGGACGTGCGAGTCGTCCTTCCCCTCGGGACGGATAACCCCGGAGGAAACAGCAGCAATTTCGTGACCGCCAACTATTTGATTGAGAACGATGTTCGCGTGTATATCTATCCCGGCATGACCCACGTCAAGGCGCTCATCATCGACGGCTGGGCATGTCTTGGGTCGGCGAATTTCAATCATCTCAGCCTCCGTCTGAACCAGGAGGTGAACGTGGCTACATCCGACGCGGCAACGGTCGAAAAATTGCGGTGCGAGTTGTTTGAAGTCGATTTCGACAAGTCCCACGAACTGCGGGAGCCCATCCCTGTCGGGTGGACGGACCATGTGGTGGAAGAGCTGATGAACTGGTTTTGAGAGGGGGAACCCTCTTGCATTTGGCCGGCATCTATGCGTTCATAGGGTTGTGACCACATGGATGGGTATCCCGTGAAGAAGAAATCCTTTGTAGCCGTTGCCCTGGTCGGGCTTCTCATTGGCATTGGGAATGCTGGGGCGATGGTCGTATGCTTCGGAGCGGACGGCCACATCGAAGTGGTGTCGGCTTTTGAAGAGCATTGTTGTGAATGCCCCTCCCACGCCACCCTTGGAGAGACCGGCCACCGATGCGGATCCTGTTTCGACATTCCTCTCTCCCTGGGTAGCGCTGAGGCGTTGCTTCTCCCTCCTGGGAGTGAGGTCCGTGATCTGATGGTCCAGGCCGAATCCAGGATGTGCGGTCGTTCTGTCACGCCCCTCTCGCCGGATTCAACAGAGGCCTTCCCATGGGCCGCCTCACGCGCTCACAGAAGCGCGATCTCTTCTCTCTCCTCGGTCGTCCTGCTGATCTGAAAGCCCACTTAATCATCTTCCATCGCAGTGTTCCACCGTTCCGGGTGTGCGCCATGTGCCGCCTCTTTCGCCCGGTGCGGAGCCGCCCCTGAGCAAGAACCTTGAAACCAGAGAATTGGACCGACAGGTGCAGGAGGTCTTTTATGAGATCGAAACTCCCAACTGCTATTGGGGTCATTCTGGCCGTTGTGCTGTGCGGTGCTCCCGGTTCCGATGCGGACGTTTCGCGGCCGAAGCCGCACGCATTGGGGAAGGAATTTGCGTCCTTCCAACCACCGCAGCACGCAGCGGCCACGGATTCGGCATCGGCCCGGATCGAAGAACCTACCGGTGTCATCACGCTCCGCCAGGCCCTGGCCCTGGCCCTCATGAAGAACCCGGAGTTGGCCGTCTTCTCATGGGAAGCAAGGGCAAGGGAGGCACAGGCGCTGCAAGCCCGGCTGCTGCCCAATCCGGAGCTGGACGTAGAGGTGGAGAACTTCGGTGGGACAGGGGTCTTTGGGGGATTGGATGAGGCGGAGACGACCGTTCAACTCGGCCAGTTGGTCGAGTTGGGAGGAAAACGCTCGAAGAGGAAGCGGGCTGCAGCGCTCGACCAGGATCTGGCCGGGTGGGACTATGAAATCGGGAGAATCCAGGTCTTCACCGAAACATCAAAGGCCTTTGTGGATGTGCTCGTTGCACAGAAACGGACGGAATTGAACGACGAGTTCGTCCGGCTGGCCGAGCAGGTCCTTGATGCGGTGGCCGAGCGTGTCCGGGCGGGAAAGGTGTCTCCTATCGAAGAGGTCAAGGCAAGGGTGGCCCTTTCTGTCCGTCTCATCGAGAAGGGGAGGGCAGAGGGGGAACTCTCGGCCGCCCGAAAGGTTCTGACAGCCGCCTGGGGCGGGACGGAGCCCACGTTCAGCGCGGCCCAGGGGGACCTGGAACGCTCGCCGGAGGTTCCCTCCTTCGAGGCGTTGAGCGAGCGGATGGCCGATAATCCGGAGATGGCCCGATGGCTCGTAGAGATCGAAAGAGGCAGGGCTTCTCTGGAAACGGAAAGGGCCGGGCGGTTCCCTGATGTGAGGTTGCGCGGAGGCGTTCGATATATCAGCCCGACAGACGATTGGGCCTTTGTGGCCGGGCTTTCCATCCCGATCCCGGTGTTCAACCGCAATCAGGGAGCGACCCTGGAGGCACAGTACAGACTGGCCAAGACCGAAGAGCAGCGCAGGGCCTTGCACGTGCGCGCCCAGGCTGCCCTGGCGAGCACCTACCAGAGGCTTTCCTCCGCACGTAACGAGGCGATTTCTCTGAAGAACGATGTGCTGCCCGGGGCCAGGAGTGCCTTTGAGGCGACCGGCGAGGGCTTTCGGCAAGGCAAGTTCGGTTACCTGGATGTGTTGGATGCCCAGCGGACCTTCTTCGAGGCACAGGCTCGGTACACGGAGGCCCTGGCGGTCTTGCAGAAGGCGATTGCCGACGCAGAGGGCCTGCTGGGTGAGCCGTTGGATAAGATCGAGGACCCGGCCGAAGGAATACGCGAGGAGAAATAGAATGAGAGAAAGAAGAAGATCGATCTGGAATGTTGCGTTGCACTTGGCCTTCTTGAGCCTGCTCTTGTGGGCATGCCCCGGCTGTTCGAGGGATTCTGCTACGGATTCACCGAAGGGGCAGGTTGGCGAAGAGCAGCACGGACACACGGAGACCGACCCTCATGAGGCTGACGACCGTCACGAAGGGCACGGTGCGGAGGCTTCCGGGGAGCCCCTTGCCCTCTCGCTGGATGAAATCGCTCGGGTAAGGTGCGAGCACGACGTCCCTGCCTATCAGTGCGCTTCATGCAGGTATGAAGTGGGGGTGGTGAAAGTCCCTCCTTCTCTCGTGAAAGAAGACCCCCAATCGGAGAACGGCCTCATCCGGACACGGCTTGTCGAGAAGATCGGGATCAACGACGGGCTGACCGTGACGGGCGAGGTGCAGCTCAACGAAAACGCGGCCGTCCACATCAGCCCGCGCATCCCGGGCATCATCGAGTCGGTGAAGGTCGATATGGGGGCGCTCGTCCGTGAGGGGGACGTGCTCTTCAACATCAACAGCGTTGAACTGGGCAAGGCCCTGAGTGACTACGAGCGAAGCCGCGCGCTCGCGGCCCTTGCCGGGAAGAATGTCGACAGGGAGAAGTCCCTGTTCAAGCGCAGGATTTCCTCCGAGCAGGAGATGATCGACGCGCAGATGACCTACGAGCAACACAAGGCGGAGCGAGACGCGGCCAGGCAGGTACTGCATGTTCTGGGCCTCACGGATGAAGTTCTGGCATCGACCGATCGGGGCGAGCCCGGTGTCCGGGCCGGGACCCTGCCGGTTCGGGCACCACTGGAGGGCACGATCATCGAAAAGCATGCCGTGGTGGGGGAGCTCGTCGAGCCGGGGAGCGACGTGATGCTCCTTGCGGACTTGACGACGGTCTGGGTGTGGGCAGACATCTACGAGCAGGATCTCCCTCGCTTGATCCAGGCCCGCAACCTGGGTCCGATCCCGGTGAATGTGCTCGTACGGGCTTTTCCGGGGCAGCCCTTCGAAGGAAAGATCGATTATGTGGGAGCCACGATGGAGGAACGAACCCGCACGGTGAAGGTTCGCGCAACGGTGGAGAACACGGACCGTCTCCTTCGGCCCGGGATGTTTTGCGAAATCCGGATGGGCGTCGGCACCCGTGAAGAGGCGCTCGCGATACCCGAGGGGGCCCTGCTGTCGGATGAGGGACGTGATTTCGTTTTCAGACACTGGAAAGAGGACTACTACGTCCGTCGTCCGGTGAAGAGGGGCCGCGAATTCCCGGATCGTGTGGAGATCCTCGAAGGCCTGGAACCCGGGGACAGGATCGTGGTGGAGGGCGCTTTTCTGCTGAAGTCCGACATACTGCGCGAGAAGATGGGGGCGGGCTGCGCGGACTAGCTCCCCCCTTTCGGCACATCACCGACCCATCCCTTGGGAGATGAAATCATGCTGGACAAAGTCAACCACTTTGTGTTGAACCATCGCCTGATTGTCATCGTCGGCGCTGTCGTTTTGATGGGCGCCGGTGTGTACGCCTGGAGAACGCTGCCGATCGATGCCTTCCCTGACGTCACGAACGTTCAGGTCATGATCCTGACCGAGGCGCCGGGGCTAGCGCCGGTGGATGTGGAGCAGCAGATCTCCTTTCCGCTGGAGCTTGCCATGCAGGGGTTGCCGGACGTGCAGCAGATACGTTCCCTGTCAAAGGCCGCCCTGTCACAAGTGGTGATCGTCTTCGAGGACAAGGTGGACACCTATTTTTCCCGCCAGCTCGTGTTCGAACGTCTTCAGTCCGCCAAAGAGGCCTTGCCCGAGTGGGCGGAGCCGGAGATGGGGCCCATCAGCACGGGCCTGGGAGAGATCTACCAGTACACGCTCGAAAGCCGGGAGCACTCGCCCATGGAGCTGCGCACGATTCAGGACTGGATGATTGCGCCGCAGCTCAGAGCGCTTCCCGGCGTCAACGAGGTGAACAGCTTCGGTGGGTTCGTGAAACAGTACCACGTGCTCGTCGATCCGAATCGGCTCCTGAAATACGAGGTCACCCTCCAGGACGTGCTGGAGGCACTCGCAAACAACAACGCCAACGCAGGTGGCGATTTCATCATCAAGGGCTGGGAACAGGCCTATGTTCGCAGCCTGGGACTCATCGAGACGATTGCCGACATGGAGAATATCGTTCTCGAGGCAAGCGACGGTACGCCGGTCTACCTGAAGGACGTGGCTGTCGTCAAGGAGGGGCCCGAGACGCGACAGGGCGCGGTGACGCGGGACGGTAAGGGGGAGGCGGTTGCAGGCATGGTGATCATGCTGAAGGGCGAGAACTCGAAGGTCGTGGTGGATCAGGTCAAGAAGACCATTCCAACTGTCCAGGCAGGCCTGCCGGAGGGCGTGGAGATCCATCCGTTCTATGATCGGACGGCCTTGATCAAGGCCTGCATAAAGACCGTGTCCGATGCGCTCCTTCAGGGTGGCACCCTGGTTGTGCTGGTCCTTTTTCTCTTCCTCGGAAACCTCAGGGCGTCGGTTATCGTGGCCCTTTCGCTTCCGTTCACCGCCCTCTTCGCCTTCCTCCTGATGGGCTGGCAGGGGGTGACGGCCAACCTGATGAGCCTTGGGGGGCTGGCCATTGCCGTCGGCATGATCGTAGACGCCTCCATCGTCATCTCCGAGAACATTGCCCGGCACCTCAATGAAAAGGCGGGTACGGACGTCTCGCGGGTGGAGATTGTCTATGAGGCGGTTCGTGAGGTTGCCCGGCCCGTCCTGTTTGCCACCCTGACCATCGTCATCGTGTTCCTGCCCCTGTTCACGCTCCAGCAGATGGAAGGCAAGATGTTCCGGCCCCTTGCCCTCACGATGTGTTTTGCCATGCTTGGCTCCCTGGTCGTCTCCTTTACGATCGTGCCCGTTCTCTGCTCGCTCTTTTTGCAGGGACAGAAGGAAGCCAAGGACAGCGCGATCGTGCGAATCCTCAAGCGCGGGTACCTTCCACTGCTCTCTTTGGCATTGCGCCGACGTTGGACGACGCTTCTCGTGGCTGCGGGCATCCTGGCCGCTTCCCTGCTGCTCGTTCCTTTCGTGGGCACGGAATTCCTCCCGCCCCTAGATGAAGGTGCGATCGCGTTCAACGTGGTGCGGCTGCCGTCCGCCTCGCTGGAGGGGTCGATCGCCGTGGGGACCGAAATGGAGCGTCGCCTGCTGGCGAAGTTTCCCGAAGTGGAGACCGTGGTGACCAAGACCGGCAGGGCCGAGATCTCCGAGGACCCGATGGGCCCGGAGCAGAGCGACGTCTTCATCATGCTCCGTCCCAGGAACGAGTGGGGGACCGGGCGCAACAAGAGGGAGCTTACCGCGGCCATCCAGGAGGAATTGAGCGAGATTCCCGGCCTGCGTTTTTCCTTCTCACAGCCGATCGCCCTGCGAGTGAACGAGCTGATCTCGGGCATCAAGAGCGATCTTGCCGTCAAGGTATTCGGGCCGGACCTCGAGGTCCTTCGGGAGAACGCGAACCGGATGGCGGCTGCGATCGGCGCGGTGGAGGGGGCGGAGGATGTGAAGGTCGAACAAATCGCCGGATTCGCACAGGTGGAGGTTGTCGTGGATCGCAAGGCGATCGCCCGATACAAGATCAACGTGTCGGACATCAACGAAATCATCGAGACCGCTGTGGGAGGCAAGGTCGCCACGACGGTGGTGGACGGACAGATGCGCTTTGCCGTGCTCGTGCGCTTCCCGGAGGAGAAGCGCGACGGCATACCGGCCATCGATCGAATTCTCGTGCCTTCCCCCGAAGGGCCGCGCGTTCCCCTTGGACAACTGGCCGAGATCCGCGAGGTGGAGGCTCCGGCACAGATCAGCCGGGAAAACGGAATGCGGCGCGTCGTGGTGGAGTGCAATATTCGGGGAAGAGATATGGGGAGCTTTGTGGGGGAAGTAAGAGAAGCGATCGGGCCGATTGTCCAAGGCCTTCCCTCCGGCTATTTCGTGGACTTCGGGGGCCAGTTCGAGAATCAGCAGCGTGCTATGCAGCGGCTGGCGATCGTGGTGCCCGTTTCCATCCTGCTGATCTTCCTGATGCTCTTCTCCGCCTTTGACTCCGCGCGGAGCGCACTGCTCGTGCTCTTGAACCTTCCCTTCGCCCTGGTCGGTGGAATTCTGGCCATCTTTCTCGCGAACATCAATCTTAGCGTGTCTTCCGTCGTGGGGTTCATTGCGCTCTTCGGTATTGCCGTGGAGAACGGAACGGTGCTGGTCGCCTTTTTCAACCAACTTCGGGATCAGGGCATGGATGCTGTGGAGGCGGTGAAGAGGGGGTGCGAACTGCGTTTCCGGCCTCTTCTGATGACCGCATTGACGACGCTGCTCGGTCTCACCCCCCTCCTGTATGCAAGCGGAAGCGGGTCCGAGATCCAGCGGCCCCTGGCAGCGGTCGTGCTGGGCGGGCTCGTCTCTTCGATGCTGCTGACTTTGATCGTGCTTCCGGTACTGTATTCGATCGTCGAATCGAGGCGGTAACCGTCTCCGTTTCACCCATGCCTGCCTGCATTGTAGATCGGGCCCCCGAGGCCTGCGTACAGATCCAGGACGGCAACGGCTTCCTCCCGCAGAACGTCGCGTGTTACTCGGATGCCCCTCTTCTGCAAGGCTTTGTGCCAGTCGGAGAGTTTCGGTCCCTCATCGAATCCTATCCGCCGCGCGTCTTCATCGCGGGCCCCGCACACCAGCCGTGTGACCCCTGACCAGGGAATGGCCCCGAAACACATCGCACAGGGCTCTGTTGAAGCCACCAAAGCGTAGTGGCTCCTCCCTTCATCCCCGATGTCGTATCGGGCGAGCTTCTTCTGTGCGAGGGCGATTGCGACCATTTCAGCGTGCAGGATCGAACAGTTGCTCGTCACAACGACGTTGACCCCGGGAGCTACGAGGCGTCCCTCCTCATCGAACACGGCCGCACCGAAAGGCCCTCCGGTCTGTCTCTCCACGTTCTCCCGGGCAAGGGCGATCGCGAGACGCATGCGCTCTTCCTCTGTGGCGAAGACCTGTGGACCGCGCCCAAGGAACTCCGCAACCCAAGGTGGAAGCTCTATTCTGAACTCGAATTGTCCCAACAGTTCTTCCCCCGGAGAAGCCGATTTGTCCAGAGCGTGAATGCTGTTTGAAAGCGAAACAAACAGAATTCTTATGCAATGTCTCTTTCGCCTACTCGTGGAAAATGAATCGATGCCAGGAGGAAGGCAAGAAGGTCCTCAGATAACGGCGGCTATTTCTCTTGTTGGCAGGATTCAGACGGTATGCCTCACGGAATTGCGATCTGGCTTCAGTGAATTTTCCTTCATGAGCAAGCTTCTTGCCTTTGTTTGCAAGGACCATGGAGAGAATACGGTCCATCGCCTCCTTTTTGGACGGGTCCGCGTGGAACCTGGCTTTCAGTGTCTGATAAAGATGAAAGTAGTTTTCAGACTCTACATCAAAACTCCTCTTCTTCTGTTTATGATGCCGATGGTCTCTCCGATATTGGACGAGTGGCTCAGGTATAAACGAGAAAGGTACTTTATCATAAGCGCGGACCCAAAGGTCTACGTCCTCATGTGTATTCTCCTTGAATGTAGAGTCAAAGCCGCCGAGCTGAACAAAAAGGGACCTCTTTATCAGAACGGTCGAAGGATAAGGATGTAGATGCCCTCCGATAAATGGGCGCATCCAGTCTGCTTTCATCTTGGCTAAGGCGCATTTCTGCGTAATCCTGCCTCGGCTGTCAATGAGATCGAAATCACTGTATACAAAAGCAACCTGCTCTGATGAACGAAACTCTCTTATTTGGCGCTCCAGTTTGTGTTCGTACCAAGTATCATCCTGATCAATGAACGCTATGAGATCACCTGATGCAATCTCGACACCCCTGTTTCGGGCTACACACACGCCTGCGTTTTCTTGTGCGTGAATACAGATCTTCTTCTTATATTCTTGAAGTATTTCAAAAGAAGCATCTGTAGACCCATCATCTATCGCAATGATTTCGACATTGCGATATGTTTGACGAAGGATGCCTTCTAATGCCTCTCTTAGAAAAGCCTGACCGTTGTAGACAGGCAAGATGACGCTGACCTTCATGTTGTCCTTTCAATCAGAGCAGCTTTCACTCCTTGACAACCCCATGTGAGCTGGACGTCCTTTCAGGTGCCACATAAACAAATAGGCGTAACTCTTCAATCGATTCTTTGGTCTTTCTTTCCTTAGGCCAGTCCCCGCACATAGTAAACTCAAGGAGATCAGGGTCCCGATCATCCTGCACCACTTCAGAACGAGAATCATTCGACATATCGTTGTGCCATATTGCTTGCCGTAAAATCGGTACAGTGACCGATAGTACTCCACGCGACTGGGGCCGGGCATTCTCTTTTTCGAACTTGCCCCTTGCATGTGATAGATCTTGACACTCGGAAGATGCACCACTCGGAACCCTGCATTCCTGAACTGCATTTGCCAATCGGTTTCTTCCAGGTAGGCGAAGTAGCCCTCGTCGAGCATGCCCACGGTTTCAATCACATCGCGTCGTATCATCATACAAGCTCCCAACACCGCAGGAACGTCCACCGGGTCGTCGTAATGAATTCTCTTGTTTGGATAGAAGCGCGGAAACAGCTTCTCTAGCAATGCAACGGGAAAGATCTCCGTCAAAAGACTGGGGAAATTGTGAATGCAATGCTGTTTTGATCCATCCGTGTTTATCAGTTGCACGCCTACCGTCCCTACATCAGGCTGCTCATCCAGATAGCGCACCATCTTTTCCAGTGCACCTGGTACGACAATCGTATCATCGTTTAGGAGCAGAACATATTTTCCTTTCGCTCTCTCCATACCCATATTGACGGCTCTTGTGAAGCCAAGATTGTATCTGTTCTCAATCAATATTACTTGAGGGAATCTCTTCTGAACTGTCACTTGGGTGCCATCCTGGGACCCATTCACGACAAGGATCACCTCGAAGGAGACTTCCTTTGTGGCTTCATATATCGATTCAAGGCACTGTACAACGAGTTCTTTCGAATTCCATGTTGGAATTACAATCGAGACCATGATTTCATCCATTGGAGACTTCTCTCCGTTGGGTTCTGACATGGGAGGTGATCCTTGATTCCTTGGAAAGGAGTTGCTGGCTTGCATAAATCTCTTCTTGATGGGAGCAAGATAACAACGGACGAAATCCTATGTCAAGGCAAGAGAGACGTAGGACTTCATGGGATCCTCCGAACGGCCCAATATGTCTACCAGGGCCTACGGCATCTCTTTTCTTGGTGTGAGCAGAAAGATGAGTTTGTGAGCCAGTCTCGGGAGGAAACACTCAACGCAATGAAAGGGGTAGTTGTACCATCCGCCCTGGTAATTGCCGGACAGAAGCTTCTGTACCTCAAAACCGTATCTATGAAAGAGGTTGAGGCACTCATCGTATGTATAGGGACGGATGTGATCATATCCTTCATGGGAATCTCTGGTGTCAGAAAGTCTCAGGGGACTTCGACCGAGAAGAAAGAATTTGATCCGTTTCTGCCAGAACGCCAGATTGGGAATACTCAGGACAAGAATCCCGCCGGGATTGATGAGACCGCGGAGTCGATTCATGACAAGATCCACCGGCGGTGGAAGATGTTCCAGAACCTCCAGGAAGAAGACGACGTCGAACCGCCTGCCTTCAAGCGGAAATGCCGGACTCATAAGATCGAAGGACTCTACGGGTATTTTGAATGTCTCCCATAGCTCGTCCAAACTGGCATCCAGAGCGGAACAGAGAACGGAAGAGGCCAGCGGGCGGGACAAGACGCCCATTTCCCATCCTCCCAGATCGAGGACTGTTCTCCCCCCTTCCTTCAGGTATGGATATGCAAGAAGCAGGCTGTCCCGGTAGCGCCGTCTGGATTTCATGTAATAGCGGAGCGAGGGGTTCTTCTCGGGACTCCCGTAAAGCCTCCCATCCCGTATCCGAAACTCTTCAATTCCCTGCGCTTGCCTCTTGAAGTAGTCTGAGAACTCTTTCATTATGCTGATTTCATGTTTCTTCGTGAGAGTGTATGTTTTGGGGCAGCAAGAGGGGTCTCTTCGCTTCAGGAAGAGATCTTTGCTATGAAGTCTACGATGACCTCTGCGAATTTCGGCCCGCAGTCTTCCTGGAGGAAATGGCCTCCGCCTTTGATCGTGGTGTGCGGCTGGCCCTTTGTGCCGGGAACCCGGTCGAGAAAAACGACCTCACCGCCTCCCGTAATCGGGTCGCCGTCGCTGAAGGCGGTCAGGAAAGGCTTCTCGAATTTGGAAAGCACCTCCCAGGCCTTCTTGTTCGCCGGTGCGGCCGGATCATCCGGCTCGATCGGTACGAGAGAAGGAAAGATCCGGGCTCCTTCCTTGTAGGGTTCGTCCGGGAAGGGTGCATTGTATCCGGCGAGGGCCTCGGCAGGCGGAGGGGTCTGGCACCCCATCGTGATGATCGCCCCCACATCGAATTCAGGGGTCTCGCGGGAGAACTTGCGCCAGTTCAGGAAGGCCTCCGAGATGGGCATGTCGCCGGTGGGCATTCCCGTGTTGGCGACAACCACCCTCGCGAAACGGTCCGGGTTCCGAGCGACCAGGCGCAATCCGATCAGGCCTCCCCAGTCCTGGCCCACCAGGGTAATCCGCTCCAGGTCCGTCTTGTCGAGCCACGCCTGCATCCAGTCCACATGGCGCTGGTAGGTGTAGTTGTTCCGATCCGCCGGCTTGTCCGAACGGCCGAAACCGGCCAGGTCCGGGGCCACGGCACGGTGTCCGGCACGCACGATGATCGGAATCATTTTGCGGTACAGGTAGGACCAGGTGGGCTCGCCGTGCATGAGCAGTACCGTTTCAGCGCCTTTCGGGTTCTCGTCCACATAGTGTATCCGGAGATGGCCGCCTTCGCCGTCCGGAACTTCGACATAATGTTGGTCAAAGGGGAAGTCGGTCAGGCCCTCGAAACGCTCGTCCGGGGTACGCAAGGTTTTCATGACGACATTCTCCTTTCTGTCATTGCACGGGCTCGACAGACGAGATCCTCTCCGCCATCGAGCAGTTCGACAAAGAAAAGGGTATTACGAACAGTTCCAGCAGGCAAGCATTACCAGATACGGTAGGAGATCTCGATGTTGTGCATGTTGAGGCCGGGGTTCGGCTGCTGGATGTCCGCGTTGGATATGTGCTGGAATTCATAGCCGATGCTGAGATTCCGGATCGGGAACAGGGAGATCCCGCCATGGGTCACGAACTGAATGTGGCCGCTCAGATCCTCATCGCCGTAGCGGTCATGGCTCAGAAAGGCGGGGCTGATTCCCAGATCGACCCCGACGATCCACCCCGTCTTGCGAACGGCCAGGGTGGGGCCAACCGAACCGAGAAAACCGGTGGTTCCGGCGGCGCTCAGGGCGGCCCCGGTAAAGTCGAGGCGTGAGGCGAGGATCCAACCCGACTTGGGGCGCCAGGCCCACGGAAGGTACCAATTGAAGAAGAACTCGTACTTCCGGAAGTATTCCTCGTTGCGATGGTCGCCCACCCCGTACCGGAACCCGGTATCGAATTTCTCCCTGTAGGTCGTGTTGTCTTGATGGGAATTCTGTACTTGCGTGGCATCCGGGGCTTCGGCTTCGGTCCCCGCAGGGACCGGCGTCGCCGCGCCCACGGCGATCCCGAACAGGAGCAGGTATACGATCCAAGCACTACGAGAGATCAGGAGATTCAAAGCAGCCATACCGAGTCA